>CAZJOY010000001.1:0-60387 GCA_964547705.1 uncultured Methylobacter sp.
AAAGAATACCGTAAAACATACTGATGTCGGCATAAAAACCCCCTAAAAAAATAAGATGGTCAATTATAGCCCAGACAATAAGCTAGAATTAATGGGTTTGCCAATTTAACATGGAAACTATTGTTCGCGGTGAAAAGGGAAAGTGGTGCGACGCCCTATCCAGCTTATTTTAAACTTTCATTCGAGCCTGACCCTATTGGTTCCACCTTACAGCGCAGCTCAATATAAACCGTGAAATGTCGGGCAACGAAAAGAGGCTGTCCGACCTACCCAACTATGGCGCCAACCGTAGCACCGCAACAATTAAACCGCCAATCGCCAGCAATGTACCGAAGCTCCAACGCATCAACAGTTTTATTTCATGATGCAGCCCCATGATCTCCTGATGCTGCTGTTCAAACCTTTTGTCCACCTGTTCAAAACGCTTATTCATATCCAGCTGTATTTGCTCAAAGCGCTTATCCGCCTGTTCAAAGCGCTTATCCACCTGCTCAAAGCGTTTATCCACCTGCTCAAAACGCTTTTCCATCTGCTTGAAGCCTTCAACCATCAGTTCCCGCTGATGTTTTAACTCCTCTTCCACGCGAATGGTCCTTTCACGCAAATCCAGCTCATAACGCACATTCGCATTTAACGTTTCCGGGGTTTCGGATAACGCTTTTTTGATGAGCCATTGAATTTGATCAATATCTTCTTGTGCCAATGCCATTTTTATCGACCTTTTCTGACTGCTTCATAGACATTTTGAACTATAACATAATTTTATTTGACCGCTTTTTGTTTTCGCTTAGCTATCATCGGATTTAACACAACCAGAATTATGAAAACCCAATTTGCATAAAAAAACCGCCCAAGGTTTCCCAAGGGCGGTTCTGTTTAATTAGGGTTTGCGATCAATCCGAAGATTGTTCGCGTGGGCACGAACAGCATGTGCCCACCCTACTTGGCTACATCGACCGTGAAATGTCGGGCAACGAAATGATGTTGCCCGACCTACCCGACTTAGACGATAGTCAGGTCGCCACCAGTGATAGTGCTGTCGCTCAAGCTTGTGATACCAGTCAGCTTGATCAGCACGTCGGTCGCGCCCACACCAGCGGTAGCGTCAGTGATGTACACGTAGCTGTCGCCGCTATGTTCAAAGATCGCAAAATCACCAGCGGTAGTGGCGGTTGCCACTTCCACACCGGCAGCAACAGCGATGATCTTTTTAGCTAACGTGTCGTCAGCAACGTTGAACGTAGCGATACCTTCGGAATTGATTGCAGCGACTGTAGAAGACGCGGTGCCGCTCTGACTGATGGTCAGCGCAGCAGGGCCGTCAATAATGTCGACACCTTTCGCGAAGTCAGTGATGCTATCGAAGTTAGTCGCAGATGGAGCACCAGTCGCTGTGTTAGCAAAAGTGTAGGTATCGGTACCCGCACCGCCAGTCATAACGTCAGCACCCACGCCACCCGTAATTGCATCATTACCTTCACCACCACTAATCACGTCAGCAAGGGCTGTACCGGTCAGAGCATCGGCTTTAGTACCACCCTTGATGACAACACCTTGCGTACCGACAAATGCAGTACCGACGAACGTGGTTTCACCAGTCAGCGCCGAAGCATCATAGGTTGCCAAGGCAGTGGTTGCTGCATTGACAGTATATGAAACTTTTTGAGCACCAGTAACGTTGACAGTGGTGATGTTTGCGCTGTTAGCAGCCGTGCCACCCGCCAAATCTACGATATAGCCTTCTTCACCGTTCGCATCAGTATCTGGATTGGTGGTTGTGTCACGGTCAAGAGCATTGATGTTAATGATGTTGATACCAGCCAGATCAAATGAAATAGTACGTAGCGCATCGTTGGTAGCCAACTCAGCGTTCAACTTGATGTTGATCGTGTCACTGTTAGTGCCCGCACCGGTAGCACCTGTCATGCCAATAATATAATCCCAACCAGCACCAGCGTCGGCATCCAAGCGAGACTCAAAAGTCATACCGCTTGTAAAGCCGTTGATGGTTACATCAGCACCAAGGGCAGTGGTGACCTGAAGTGAGTTGTAACCGAGGTTGTTGATGGCCAGAGGACCAGCAGTCAACGCGTCTGTGATACGCAGAGCTTCAAAACCAGTAACCTTGGCAAGAACGGCATTATCAGCTGTATCGCCATCATCCAGATTAAGCGCTTCGGCAGCCACGATAGCCAGGACGTCGGTACCGTCGCCACCTTTGATCGAATCAGCAGTCGTCAACTCACCCGCTGCATCGGCAGTGGTCAGAACGTCATTGCCAGCTCCCAAGTCGATTGTGTAGTCGACAGCAGCTGTCGCCGTTACGGTATCGTTACCAGAACCAGTCGTAATAGATGTCGCAGTAGTCGTAGCGCCAGTAACCAATGTCAGGTTAGCAGTCGCAGCAGATGCACCCACAGTAACCACAGAAGCAGCAGTCGTCAGAGCCAGATCACCGCTACCAGTCACGTTAACAGTGGTTTCTGTGCCGGTAGAAGCAAGAACGATATCGCTATCGGTGCCGGCCGCAACAGTACCCGAAGTTGCAACGTTGATCGTGGTCACAGCCGCGCCATTAGCGTTAACAGTTACACCAGCACCTGCGATGGTGCCCATGTCTGTAACAGTGATGCTATGAGCGGTGTCAGTCGTAGTGCTAACAAGGGTAATAGTTTCGGCATCTGTCATTCCCTTCAGCTCAAAGTTAACAGCTGCCGCAGCAGTAAAAGTTTGAGCTGTCGTAGCATTGTCAAACTTCAATGTCGTCAGATCGGCGTATGAGCTGAAGTCAGTGGTAGTTGTGAAATTAATCAAATCAAAAACTTCCACACCAGAAATCGTCGGGATATCTGTCGCACCTGCACCGTCGAATAGTTTGAAAGTATCGGTACCGCCGCTACCATTGACTTGGTCACCGGTAGAAGCAGAAGCAGCTTCAGCGAGGATGGTATCGTTACCGGTAGTGCCGGGAACGTTATCAATAGAGGTAGTCAGTGTGTAGGTTGTTCCAGAACCAGTACCGCTGGTTGGATCGGTGATCAAACCTGTTTTGCTAGAAACCACAGCAAAACTCGAATCTAACAGAGAGGTTTTATAACCTTCCAAGCCTTCGCTTGAACCATCGTTAACGATAGTTTGAACAACAGTTTGAGCAGTTGATGTTCCAGCAGCGAACGTCACTGTTTGTGACGCTGGTGAAAAATCAGCGGCCGCGCCTGCAGTTGCTACACCACCCACAGTGTCACCGATTGTGCTTAAGGTAAAAGTATAAGCTTTGTCGGTAATACCACTTGGTGTAACGGTATAAGTAATAGTGGTACCTTCTTCATTCGCCGCACCCGCAACCGCATTAGAAGTCAGCGTGAAAGTTGGTGCTGCAGGATCAGCAAAAGCTGTAACTGCAACAGCATTAGCACCCAATGAGGTACCGGTGCTTGGTGAAGTCAAAGTCAAGCTTGCGCCTTCGCCTGTTTCTGTATTGGCATCAAATGTAACAGGAACAGTAATAGTTGCTGTAGTGGCACCCGCTGCAAAAGTCAACGTAGTCGCTGTTGATGTAACATTAGTGCCTGACACAACTGCTGTACCGGTATCGGTGCCAAGAACTGCACCACCAGTGCCAGCCAATGCATAGTTAACAGTAGTCGCAGTACCTTGCGCTGCGCTTAAGGTAACTGTAAAAGTGGCATTGCCGCCTTCAGTTACGCTTGTAGCTCCCGCAGCTACTGAGAAAGTAGGTGTAGTAGTAGTAGAAGGTGTTTTAACAGTGGTATCAATTGTAGTCGGTGTTACAACAGCAGCCGTAGCACCCACAGTAGTGCCACCCAACGTCATCACACCGCTTGTCAGCTTCGCTTGAGCAGTACCATCGGTGAAAGTCAACGCAGTACCGTCAGCATCGCCTTGAACAGGTACAGTAGCCACCAAAGTAGTGCCATCGGTAGCGTAAACCTTGATTTGGTTACCGGCTTGGACGAATTTGAAACTTGAAACTGAACCTGAAAGCAACACTTTTTCGGTGTTTTGATCTAATATAGTACCGGTTACGCCCGCTGCGATGGTAATTGACTCAGTTCCTGTAGAACCGAATACCGATACATTGTTGTTGCTGATGGTAATGCTATCAGCTGGATCAAGAAAAATCTTAGCCATAATATATTAACTCCAAAGGAAAAATTATTTGTCAGCCGAAATTATATCAGCTAACAATCGGGTTTTACTAAAACTCAAGCGGTACATTAAAAAATGGTGCCTGTTCCAAATACGGTGTTAAAGTCAGTTATTGAATTTAAACTACCATCCTGCGAGGTCAGACCGGTCAGAGTGATTTCCATCTGATTGCCGCTCTTCGCCCACTGCACAACGACAGAACCGTCCGTGAAACTATCGTTAATTACCGTTGGCGAATTTCCAGCCGGAAAGCCGATTTTATCGCCCGCGCCAAAACCGGTGATGGTATAGCTGTAGTTACCTGTAGCAACATTGAAGGTTACATTGCCCCCAGCCGCACTACCGGTACCTGCCGCCGAAACCGCCACGGTGTTTCCTCCTGACGGACCTAACGTCGGCGCTACTATGCCGGCATTAGGAGTTACGGTAGATCCTCCTAGTTTCATCACTCCACTACTTAGAATTGCCGGAGCGGAGCCATCGGAGAAGTCTATCCCTGTACCGTCGGCATCGCCTTGAACTGGAATAGTCGCCAGTAAAGTGCTGCCGGTGCTGTCGTAGACCTTAACCTGATTACCTGCCTGAGCAAATTTGTAGGTAGAAGATGCACCTGGCAAGACTACATTCTCGGTGTTTTGGTCAAATACAGTCCCAGTCACCCCCGTATCCACGGTGACAGACTCTCTGCCTGAAGAACCGTACACGGAAACGTTATTGCTACTGACTTTAAAGCTATCACCTGCATCAAGAAAGACTTTAGCCATTTTAAAATTACCCCTATAAACTTTTATTCATGCTTGCCGGATAACTCCGGCAAGCACTCGGGTTTCCTAACTTACAAAGCTACCTTTAGAAAATGGTACCTGCTCCAAATACAGTAGCAAAATCAGTTAAGGAGTTCAGGCTTTGATCCTGTGCAGTAGTCAAACCAGTCAACGAGATAGTTACCACGTTGCCGTTTGATGCCCACTGTAGGTCTACAGCATTGTCGACGAAGCTGACATTGTTAACTGTTGCATCGGCACCCGCTGGGAAGTCGATCTTGTCGCCTGCAGCAAAACCGCCACTGATAGTGTAAGCGTAGTTACCGGCAGTAACAGTAAAAGTATCAACAGCCGCAGTTGCTGCACTGGTACCTGCTGCAGTGACTGCAACGTTGTTACCAGCTGGAGCGTCAGCAAAATCAACTACCAAGTTAGCTTTGGTTGCGCCAACTGCTGCCAAACCTTTAGTAAAGCTAGCTGCAGGCAGTGCGACTGTCAGGTTTGCAACGTCATTGGCATTCGCATGAGCTGTTGCCGCACCAGTCAAACTTAAAGTTGCGGTTGTAGACGATGCGATAACTAATGATGCAGTTAAACCAGCTGGTACACCGCTTACTAATCCTGCTGCGATGTCTGTACCTACCGCGCCAGTGAAAGTATCACCAGTCAGTGTCAGAGTTAACGTATTACCAATAGTTCCATCATTTGCTGCTGCTTCGGTAAATGTACCTGCTGAGTAAGTGATAGTTCCTGAAGTTACAGGAGCAACCAGTGGAGATGGACCATCAATACGGAAATAGTTTTCGATTGATGAATCAACAAAGTTTGCGGTCGACAACGAACTCCAAGCAGTGTCCGCTAAGTCAATCGAACCTTGCAGTGTCGCTGTGCTGCCAGCTGCACCTGCACCATCAACATTAGTGTAAACCTTACCTACATTATGCGAGTCTACAGCGATATATACTTGCGTTCTTTCTGCAGTATCGCCAGAGTTACCGTACAGTGCAGCAATTTCAGCAGCTGTATCGTTAGCAGTAGTTTGATCAACGATTGTGATCGAACTATTTGCTGTGTTTAGCGTATTGTAGAATCCCGAGTAATTCACGCCACCGATGGCTTTTAGATCGAAATGATCTGCGCCGATTCTTGGTGTGAAAGTAACGAAATCTACTAATGCTGGAGTAAAGTTTACTACTACGTCGTTACCAAAAGCTGCTTCATACTTAACGGTTTCATTACTTGATGTAACTGTATCGAAGATACCTTGGAAACCGCCTTCAGTAGTACCCAGAACGATAATGTCATTATCAGATCCTGGTGTTACCAAGTTGTCGCTGCTCGAAAGACTTGCAGCACCGGTGATGCTGGTATTAGTGTCTAAAATACCATCAGCATTGGTGTCGACCGCAGGACCAGTAGTTGCCATTGCTGTAACATAGTCGCCCGTTGTGTCGGCTGTACCGGCAATGTTGAATGCTGTAGTGCTTGCAGCTGCTGCATCCATTGCTGTACGTACTGTAGCTTCGGTTGGTGTAGCAATACCATAAGCCTTGCCAGCACCGCTTACTTCTTCAGCAGATAATGCACCTGTTGGCGATGTAATAGATACAGTCAAGTTAGTTGCATTCATAACGCCATCGATCAATGACTTAACTACCAAGCTGTCGGCAGGGCCATCTTCAGCGATCAACAACTTGTTCAGTGTTGCATCGTTGTTGATTGCGTTTTTGATTGCTTGGTTGATTTGCAGGTCGCTAGTTTTGTAGCCAGTGCTATCAATAACAATCTTGGCAGAAGGAAGACCTTTAAACGTTACGGTCAGCTCACCTTTGTACAGGTTGTAACTGTCGTTGTTATCCGAACGCAAGTCGTTGATGTCACGTACTAATGCACCGATATTGAACTGGTCTTCAGTGTTGAAAGCCCAAATTGCCTTGACATTTGATGTAATCGATGGCGTTGTAGTACCTGCATTGTTCGATGGATTTACCGCACCATGAGTCTGTACAGTTTGGACACCAGTGTTATCAGTATAAATAACATCGTTGCCAGCACCGCCGTTGATTGTTACATCACCAGCACCTGGTTTACGGATAGTATCGTTACCTGCACCACCGTTTATAGTGATGTTGTTGTTCAAATCTTGGTTGTTGTACCAATCTTGGTAACCGCCATAATTTGTGAAACCATCATTAATTGTGCCATCATTGGTCAGGTCGTTAACTACTCTGACAGTGATGTTATCGTTGCCTGCGCCGCCATCAGCTTTGAAGCTGAAGTCTTCACGACCGGCAAGCACTCTGCTACGGCTTCCAGCAACAGCTGAATCAATATCAACAACCATCGTGTCATCGTTAGTACCGCCCAGATATTCAACGCCAACAGTTGTTGGAGAGTTAATCGCACCAGGAGATACTTCAGTTTTATAGTTGTTGTCAGTTGCTGGGTTACCTTGTGTGTCGTTCAAGTCAAGGTATTTAGCAATCGCACGCTCAGTCAGTTCTGCAGTGAAGCTTAATTTGCCTGTCATTGCAGTTGCATCGATCAGACGAACATCGGAGAAGCCGTATGCATTGTGTTGATCGCCGCCGTTTACAGTTTCTGTACCTGGCAATGCCGCATCAATTGAAGAGCCGCCTGAAGTATTGTTGCTGTTGCTTACTGCGCTAGTCGTAGTAAATTCGCCAGCAACTGTCAGGTTACCTTTGTCTTTTGTAGTTGGAACGTAAGGCGTTACATTGTGGTGATCGGTAGCACCGTTTTTGATCGAAACTTCACGCAATGTGTTATTGGTAGAGTTGATTGTTTGCAGCTTGCTGTTATCTTGAACTTCGATTTCAAAACGTTGAACACCTTTTGACAATGAAGTATCGCCAACTGACAGACCGCCAACAACCAGATCGCCACCCAGACTGCCACGACCCACGTCGTCCAGAATGATTTTGCTGGTAACCAGATCAGTATTGCTAGAGCCATCTTGTGTTACTTTGGTGTGCAAACTAGAATCTGAAGGTGATGTACCTGATGCCACCCAGCCTGCGCCTGCGCCGAATTTACTGATAGTATGTGATGAACCGGCATTTAATTGAATTGTAGTACCAGTCTGTGCCTTACCAGTGTTTGTATCGTAAGCTGTAAATGCTGACCCCAGAGTTGCAGTAACAACACCTTTTAATGAAGGCTGTGCATCAATTGCAGCTTGAAAAGCATCTTTCAAATCTGCATAAGTTTTAGCTGCAAGAATTGCAGGTGAACGCAGAGTAACAAGAACACCATTCGCATAGAAAGAATAACCGTCATAGGTGTTATTTAACAACGGACCAGTTCCTAACTCGTTACTACGCGAGTCCATCAATTCCAGATTGATACTTGTGTTGCTGTTAGATTGCGCGCGCAGAGAGTATTGGTCAAAGTACACACCATAATCGACATGACCTGGATCGGTCTCTCTCATCGTAATAGTGATATCTTTAGTGATTTGATTGTCTTGAATACGCACGTCTTCAATCAACAAATCAGCACGACTGTTGTTTGATTCCCATTGAGTCACACCTGACATACGTTGAGCATCAATCTGCACTTCGTTAGTTCTGGATGTGTTGTTATCTGTAGAATCAAATGATACAGCTTGAGCACGGAAAGCTGCGTTTTCTACGTTAGTAGTTTCGGGCGTAATAGCAAAATTTTGAGAATTACCGACATCTGCCTTTAAGCTGTCGTTACCGGCGCCGCCGTCGATTTTGTCGCCAGATTGCAAGGTATTGCTGTTATCAACAATATTTGCTGTAAAAACGTTGTCCTTTACGTTACCGACGAGTGAATCCAAACCTGTACCAAGTCTGAACTCAACTGTACCTATAGTAGTATCTAAACTGCCTGGTTGTTTAGCATAATTTTCAGCATTAGCTAATGAAGCGTTCCATGCGGTTGCTGCAGCACCAAATGTTGCATCACCAGTCAACCCAGAAAATAGGCCGACCATATCATCAATCAGGGCGCCACGAACTGTATAATCAACTGCATCTAACTGAGAAGTTATATAGTCTTTCGCTGCGGCGATAGCTGCGGTGCCAGTAATACCCAAGTTGGCAATCAGTACGTCAGCAACTGCAGCTGTCGATGCTGTGCCTACACTGTTGCTGTAAACAGTGTTTAAAAGGGCATCCGGGTTTAAACCTGCCAGTTGTGTATAGCCAGTCATGCTGGCATTGCCAAGCGTAACGCCATACAACGCACCTGCGTTACGGGCAAGAATTGTTGGAGTTGAAACTAATGTAAAGGCCATGTTGGCTCCTTTCTATAAATTATTAAAAAAACTTTGTGCAAAAAGCCGAGTCAGAATCGAACTGCACTCGCCCAAATGCACTTTAAGTAAATGCACTTGATCCATTACAGTCATACTAATACCGGTCATTTTGACCTCTTTTACGTTGGCTAAATCCGGTTTTTGCCAAGATGGAATACAATTTACCCTATTACTTCGTCGGCCGGTGTGATCGTACGCACAACTACTTAAATTTATATTTAAGCTTAAAGATCGGGATAACTTGAAGCCTATACTCCGTGCTTTTCGCCTGATCTACGTTGAATATCTCACCTGCGCTAATAAGGAATTATAACAATCCTAATTAATACCCTAATTCACCGCTTTGAATTCTATATCGAATTCAAAAAAATGCAAATTATCATCACATTTTACCTTATTAATATTTACTATATTATTGTTTTTAATATCATAAGCATGAATCATATAGCGACATAATGAAGTTACTTTTAGTTAAGTATACATCCATAGAAGACCAGCAAAATGTAAGCTGTCAAGTTGAAGCGAGAGAGCGAACATAAAACACACCAAGGCACCGACACCGAAAGAACAATAGACCTTGCGGGACGCATCGCGTTAAACACCTGAATCCCGGACTAATGAGCGGCATACCCTAGAGTACATGTTTGATAAGCTCAAGCACTACTGCTGGACTGCTACACGACATGAGAAAAAGACTATTAATGCATGAGGCACCGTCGTTTTCCTCGACACGTTTATGACTGAGATCAAACGTCAACACTACCAAGCCATTCTCACTCCCAACCAGCTTTCCAACGCATCCGTTTCAAATAGGCCTATGTTGCTGCTTTGGTTTTGCCATTTGACACTAGCCACTCCTCGCCAATTATCACCAACCCACTCTAACGGCCAATCATAATCCAGACTTAGTGTTGTTCGATTGACATGCCGAGTGGCATTGTTATTCAGCCAGGGACTGTAGGCCTGCATGTCATAGCTTAACGCCAGATCAGCATGGGCTTTAAAGAAGCTATTTTGAAGTATTGCATCCGTAGCCCAAATACCCGTCACTTCCAGTTTGACTCGTTGCTGATCGCCACCGGGTCGATGACTCGATGCCCAATCCCAGCCGGCGCTGATTGCAGCATTGTAGAAGCCAAACTCAGTATCACAGAGAGCGCCAGTCATAAGCCCGGCATAGCGGCTATCCAACAAGGGGTTTTCATGCTGTCTTTGCCATAATACATCTATCCCTACCTGAGGCTTGCAATAGAGACCTTTGCTTCCGGCATGGCGCAACATCATTTGAATAGTATAAAGATAGATATTATTGCCGTAACGCAAGGCATTTACCCCTAACGCCGCACCTGTTTCGGCACCGCCGTCGCCCTGCCTCATCAGCGACGTCAGCAGACTGCCCCCTTGATAATCTGCATAACCGGTATAACCCGTTTCTCGGTTGAAGAGTTCACCTCTCACTTGCCACTGCAATCCATTATCTGTTGTTCGCACAGCATTTCCTGCTAGCTGAGTTTCAATCCCAAACCCTGCCTGCTTTTGAAATTGCGGCAATAATTCTAGATTTACAGTCTGGGATGGCAATGTTAACTGAATGGTTGAACGGGAAGGAGCCTGATTAAGGTTGCTGCTGTACCCTCCCCGCAACTGCAGGCCCGTATTAATTTGCCATTGCTGCGAAGGAATATCTTGCAGGGAAGAGGGTACCTGTGAATTACCGTTATCCTGAGAGTCTATCCCTACCAGAGCCAAATTGTATTGCTCTACTGCACCATTGCTATCGGGATACTGCATCAATATCCGCTCCAACAGATCAGCTGCTTCTGTGTAGCGCTTCTTGGCATTAAGTGATGCCGCATAGCGTACGAGCCAATCGGGGTCTTGACTGCAAGCTTGAAGAAAGTCTTCACTTAACGCTTTGTCACAGGCCTTTGCCGCACTCATTGAGAGAAAACTACCAACCACCACCGACGCTATGATTTCCCATCTAAAGCTCACTCGCTCTTTACCACCAATTACACTCCCGGCACAAACAACTCAGTCGGCTGCTGCCTATCTTTTAGTAAAAAATTACCTAAGGATACCATGGAAGCAGCCTCTTTCCATGCTTTTACGACGTTTTCGCCACAAACTATGGGCTGCGAAAGCTCCCCCGTCATAGACTGCAAGTGTATCGCTGTCGTAACAGTTCGTCCCAACAAAGCATGAGCTCGACGCCGAGCAGGACCAAACGACCCAACCAATACCGCGCCCCGCTCTATACCAATACCTATTGCTAATGGAGGCAAAGTATTAATTCCGGTCTCAGCACCAAACAGATGCTCTGCAGTCATGACCATGCTTTTAGCAGCGTTGAGCGGCCGCAGGTCGCCTTGATTATTGCGCCACACACCCATCACTGCATCACCGACATACTCTTCTACGACTCCACCGTGCTGATGGATAATTTTATCCGCAAAAGTATAAAAACTGTGCAGTAACGCCCCAGCCTCCTCCGCAGGCAACTGGTCACACCAGGCAGAAAAATTTCTTAAATCAGCATAAAGCACTATAACTTGCTCGTGGTGAGCATTGATTGTGCTACCTGGTTCTTGTTGAGCAATCTGCTTGGCTACATGGCTAGGCAGATAGCTGGAAAGGTTGCGGTATAACAACGCACCTTCGGCACGACTACTCAAATAACCTTGGGTTGTTGTCAAAGCCACTAAAGCCAATATAAAAAATGCAGATAACGCCCAAGGCAACCAGAGACTAGCAGCCCAAAGCAGAGTTGCATGCAGCCCCAGAGTCGCACCTATCAGCAGCAATCCAGTTAGTGCAGGCCCATAGACTCGTAATACCCCCCCTTGAAAACGAACTCCTAATAACAATAAGGCCGATATCAACATCCAGCCAATCTGGAGTGTTATTGCTCCACGGGGCTGGTAGGGTATCCGTTCATCCAACAACGCCGTTAATAGCTGCGCATGAACTTCGACGCCGCTGACAGCCGCTGCTTGCGGCGTAGGAACAGTATCCCCAATACCGAAGGCGGTCGCGCCTAATAGCGCCCAAGCACCTTTCAAATAACCGGCCGGGACATTACCTTCCATGACGTCTTTAGCGGAAATAGAGATGATGTCTTTTCTCGACACCCACCACGGCAATAAAATATCACCGCGCTCGTTAATTGGCACAGAAAAACCGGGCAAACTCGGATGGCGTATTGTTGCTATCGGTCTCAGCCAGCCTGCTTCTGATACAACAGTAAATTCGGGCGCCACTCCTGAACCTTCAGCAATAGCCGCTAGAGCCAAAGTTGGATAAGCATTACTCTGATAACAGATTATGGCCGGCAAATACCGTATGGCGCCATCCGGTGAAATGCGCGGGGTAATATGTCCGGCGCTGGCTGCCTTGAGACCAGGCGCATTGCCTATCGCTCCGTTAGCCTCTGGAAATTGCCCCGGACATATCCCATCAGATATAGCTCCTTGAAGTTGTCCTATATTGACCGACTCATCGGCATCTATAGCTAATACCTGTGCTAAGACAGTTGGAATAGCTAACAACTCCATTGCCAGCCGATCATCGCCTGACTTTGAATCAGGAAAGGCAATATCAACGATGCGCTGAACAACGCCTTGCTCTGCCAAACTTTTAAACAGGGCAGCCGTACGCTCACGCGGCCACGGCCACGCGCCGTAGCGAGCAATACTAGCATCATCGATATTAATCACAACCACACGCCGTTCCCGGTTAACGGGGGCGCTCAGCAACTGCCACAAACGGTCTCCCACAGCAGATTCAATACTGGAGATAGGCTCCGCCCAAAAGACACTGACAGCCAAGGATAGCGACGCTGCCAATAAAAATGGAGTTAGCCGGTTTTTGAGCAGCGGTTCGTCCATCATCATTTTTTTGCCCAGTCCGTAATTCCAACAAAAGTCCCAAAGTCATTTTTTTTCTGAAAAACCATACCGGCATACGCCCCATCCGTTGAAAGGGTCCCTGCTACACCACTGCCTTTTACAACATCCCCTGAATTAAAAAAACCATTATCCTCGATCTTTCCCGCTCCATCGAGAATTGCCGAGCCTGCTAGCTGATGACTCATTTCCAGATGAGTATTAAACCGGCGCTCCCCAAAATCCACCTGCAATGTAGCCGCATCCAACCGGGCTATCGTACTTTCCTCTGTCTGCCAAGACACACCATTACCGATAAAATGAACCTGACCTTGTTGTAATTTAAAATCGTACGTGCCGGCATGCGGCTCCAGCTCAGCCAGCTCGGATGGCGCACGGTACAATGCAAAATATTTGTTGCCAATGGTCACATTCCGACCTTCTCGTGCTTCCAGTAAAGGCTTGCTCATACTATCTCCGGGCCATTGATTGCCCCTGCGCCCCCAAGCAAATGGCGATGGCTGCTGATCTGATTGCGGTAATATCTGCTGTTGGATATTACCTAAAGAAGCGGCAACATCAGCAGCTTTTATTTCTTCAACGGTAATGCGCCCCGAAGAAACCCGTGGGAACTCTTCTTTGGAATGAACCGTGCTGTCACTACTATTACTTCCAGTACTGTTGTTGCTGTTGCTATTGCTGTTGCTGTTGCTGTTGCTGTTGCTGTTGCTGTTGCTGTTGCTGTTGCTGTTACTGTTACTGTTACTGTTGCTGTTGCTACCGGAAGAAGTCGCCCTGGATATGATCGCAGGATCAAGTGGCACAATTTTCTCTTTTTCCCTGCGATCATTGAATTCAATCATCACGCTTCCCATTGCCTCGGATAAACGCGTTGCTCCCCCGCAGGCACCCAGACCACTAGCTAAGCACTGATCGCTTAACGCGGCGATAGCGATTGCCCCCGAATAGACTCCTGCCCACATTTTTTCAGGCTCTGCTCGAACCACAAAATCCGTTCCCAAAACACCAATTGCTGTAATTGGCGTATTTAAACGAAATCGATCATGAGCGGCTTGGGTGGCTTTTCCGGAAATACTGCGAACAACACCCGCTTCAAGATTGAAGCGGATAGCACTGTTTTTGGGCTGCAGTTTATCGTAGTGGTAAAGCTCGATACTCAGCCGGCTGTTAGGCCGTAGACTAACTGTACCATCATCCACAAACCGTAAATGCACATGCCCACCGACGGATGTTTCGATGGTTTCAGCAACATAAATTGAGTCTCCTCGTTTTAAAGTGCGTGACTCACCCTTTTTGTTATGGGCCAAAGCTTGACCAATGACTAGCGTAACGCTCCCTACCTCATCAGGATTGTTTTGTTCGCCAGCACTTAAAGGAGCTGCTATTAACGCCAGTAAGACAGCGGCCATGCACATAAACCAATATCCAGCACGCCATTGTCTTTTCCCGGACCGAAACTCTCTAGGACAGCATAACTCAATTGATTTATTCATATTGTTTCTCATGGGAGCAAACCTCGTCTGTTTTCTATTATCACTTTATGCCATTTTTTACGCTGTGTTTGTAGTCACAATTGCACGCCGATAAGCCTCTCTAATATATTGTAATTATAGTCTACTAGTGACAAACAGCCATCGCCCCTAATAGGTATTTCTCATAGCAGCAAAAAAACCAGATCCATTGAAATACAATTCATCTAACTCCAAATGGGTTATCTATCTATAAATCAAAATAGTGGCGATCAGTCTATGAGTGCCCTATAATAAAAATTCATGACCGCCCTAAGAATAAAATAGAGTGCGCTGGCTTAGTACCAATCCTAGCTACCACCCCTAAAACTCTTCCATATATAAAGGGATTCCTTGTTTCTGAGAAAAGATTTGCCCTCTCATGCCGGTTGATCCACTGCTTCTTAAGCAATTTAATCTTTTCAAGCCGATTCCCGATGAGATTATTCGCCCACTAAGTCAACACGCACAACTGGTAGAAGTGCCGCGACGCAAGGTTGTCATGGAAAAAAACCAATACGCACATTCTCTTGGGCTGTTGCTCGACGGACGACTTCAGGGGGTCGATATTACGCTTGACGGACGGGAAGCCGGACTTTATTTTGTGGAACCGAATGATTTCTTCGGCGAGCTTGCCGTTGTGGATCAGCTGCCTACTCATGAATTTGTGATATCTTTGGCACCGTCGCGTTTTGTTACCGTACCGGCTAAAATCATTTTGCAGCTTATTAACGAAATCCCACAGGTAGCCGTGATGATCAACGCCCGGCTGGCCCGGCGCTTACGAGAGTCACTCGTACAACGAACCCTGCTAACCATGCCTTCCCCGCTACAACGCGTCTGCGCACAGCTGATCCAATTAACCATCAAAACTCCCACCGGCGAACAAGTCATTTCACTCGCTCCGACCCACCAGGAAATTGCAATTATGATTAATGTCACGCGCGAAACCGTCACCCGCGTATTTCAAAAATTACAAACAAATGGTGTTATTGTGCGTAATGGCAACGCCTTGTATATCAATGATATTAACTACTTAAATCATATCGCAAGCGGAGAGGCCACCGAATAATTTAGCTTTACCGCACTGAAATGTTCCCTTATTCTTCAGCGCCCCATCCAGCAGACTACTTCTGGACGATCAGTAAATACACTTATCGCGCAGATAATTTTTATCTGCGATAATAAATTTTTAATATTTCCTCGATTCCACTTTGAAATCAACAATATCTTGTTTTTTAAACGTATTTTTCAGCTTGCAGAAAAATCACTCTCTAATCCTGCAAATGGTCAAACGTGAAGTAATCGGTCGTTACCGCGGCTCATTCCTAGGCTTACTATGGTCGTTCGTCAATCCCGTTCTGATGCTGACGATTTACACTTTTGTTTTCGGTTTTGTATTTAAAGCACGATGGGGACAAGGAGACATCGACCAATTTGAATTTGCGTTGGTATTATTTACCGGACTAATCGTATTTAACCTGTTCTCCGAATGTATTTCACGCGCGCCGGGACTGATTCTGGCCAATGTCAATTATGTCAAAAAAGTCATTTTTCCTCTTGAAATTCTACCTTGGATAGCACTGGGCTCCGCCCTGTTTCATGCAGGCATCAGCCTGGGGGTATTGTTTATTTTTTTGGCAGCACTTGGTCATGATTTTTCTTGGGCCATGCTGTGGCTGCCGGTCGTGCTGTTACCGTTTCTGTTGCTGATTATGGGCTTGTCGTGGCTCATCGCATCGGTCGGGGTTTTTATCCGTGATGCCGGGCAAGTTGTCGGCATGGCTCTGACTGTATTGATGTTCATGAGCCCTATCTTTTATCCGTTGAGCGCCCTGCCGGAATCCGTAAGCCATTATCTATTCCTGAATCCGCTCACTTTTATTGTTGAACAAGTTCGCAATATTTTAATATGGGGACAGCCGCCAAAGTGGAATGATTTGGCTATTTACAGCGTCGTTTCCATTTCTGTCTCATGGCTTGGTTTACTCTGGTTTGAAAAAACCAGAAAGGGATTTGCCGATGTTCTTTAATCCTGATTCTCAAGATATACCTGCATCCAGTACAGGCACGTATAAAATACTCTTAACCGACAAATTTGTTTTCGCTCAGTACAATAACTAAACGATGAGAACCTCCGATCAAACACGGCAGATTATCCGAGATACTGTCCGAGAAGTATTTGGCCTTAAGGCCAACGTAAAACTTTTCGAATTAAGGATAAATGATGACGGACGGGGCGGCGATATTGATCTACTCGTTGAACGGCCGTCAATCATGACAAAAATTGAACGTAAAACCATGCAGCTTACCGCCAGACTTCAACCCCTCCCAAATCAAGTTAGAGAGATAGCATGAAGCAAATTGAATTGTCACAAAAGGTGGTATCGGCAGATACGAATGCCGCTGCCATTCGTGTCAAGAATCTGAGCAAGTGTTATCAACTTTATGCTCAACCACATGATCGCTTAAAACAATTTTTATGGCTCGGCAGACGTCAGTATTATCGTGAATTCTGGGCTTTGCGCGACATCAGTTTTGATATCATGCCCGGTGAGGTCCTGGGTATTGTCGGACGCAACGGCGCAGGCAAATCCACCCTATTGGAATTACTCTGCGGCACCCTGACGCCCACCTCCGGCAATGTTGAAGTCAACGGGCGCATCTCCGCTTTGCTGGAACTCGGCTCAGGATTTAATCCCGAATTCACAGGACGGGAAAATGTATATCTGTCCGCCTCCATTCTGGGTTTGTCCAAGCAGGAAATCGATGAGCGCTTTGAAGAAATCGTGGAGTTTTCCGGCATTCGCGATTTTCTCGATCAACCTGTCAAAACCTATTCCAGCGGCATGTACGTACGTCTGGCTTTTTCTGTAGCCACCAGCGTCAACCCAAATATTCTCGTGGTAGACGAAGCCTTGTCGGTGGGCGATGGTGAGTTTGCCCGCAAATCCTTCGAGCGTATCCGCGCAATGAAAGAAGCGGGAAAAACCATTTTGTTCTGTTCGCATTCTCTGTATCAAGTGGAAGCATTCTGTGACCGAGTGCTGTGGCTGAATCATGGCGAGCTGATGCAGTTGGGCGACCCCCAAGAAGTAGTACAGCGTTATGGCGCATTTTTGCTTGGCGGCACGGTAATCGAACCGGCCCCGACAGCATCGGCAAGTCCGCAAACCGCTCCTGCACCCCAAGGCCACGCCCGCATTAACCATATCGAAGTTAGCCTGGACGGCATCGCGGGACGAGTGCTGCGAGGACATTCGGGCAAAAACGAACTGTCGATCCGCCTGCAATTTGAATCCGATCCTCAACTGCCAGCCCCTACCGTAGGCGCAACCATCGATTACGGCACCCTGATGACCGTGACCTGCGTTGTGAGCCATTCTGAAAACGTAGCCATCGAACGAAACGCGCATGGTGGAGGCGAAGTAACGATCGATTTCCCGGCACTGCCTCTACGCAAGGGGGAATATCATGTATCCGTTTATTTGGGCAGCGAAGATGCCGTGCATATTTACGACAACGTCCAGATCGCGGCCACTTTGTATATCGAAGATCGCAGACCGGAGCCCGGCGTGGTGGACTTAGTGCATCGCTGGCACAGCTCAGCCAAAACCGGCACTTCCTCCGCACCCACCTTAGCGCCGAAAGAGGCCCAAGGGCAGTTGGTCCAGTTATTTACCGGGCGCCCATTCTGGGTGGATCGCGCCGACAGCTTGGGTATCGCCAAGGCGGGTATCTTCGAACCCATCGAAACAACATTATCACAAGCACTGATACGTCCAGGAGACCGGGTACTCGATATTGGAGCCAATATCGGCTATTACACGACCCTGTTTGCCGATTGGGTAGGCCCATCGGGTATTGTGCATGCAATCGAGCCGGATCCCGATAATTTCGCGTTACTGGATGCGAATACCCAAGATTTCCAAAGAAGTGGCTGCGTGCGTTTACATGCGCTGGCGCTTAGCGAAACGACGGGCGCCGCCAACCTTTTTCGCAGCAAAGACAATATTGGCATGCACCGGCTCTACGATTCCATCTGCTGCGACGGTTCCTCCACGGAGGTAGCCGTTTGCCGTGGCGATGACCTTGCCTTGCCCCCTCTCGATTTCATCAAAATCGACATTGAAGGCTATGAAGCTCTTGCGTTGCGGGGATTGAGCAACACCTTGGACAATAGCCCGAACGTTAAAATTTTATCTGAATTTTCCCCTCTTTCGATGATCGAAGCCGGCGTTCAGCCTGTCGCATGGCTGGAATGGATGGAAGCCCGTGGCTTTGCCGCTATCGCCTATAACGGGACGGCATGGTCGCCTGTTGTACAGGACAACCTAAAACGCGAGCTGGGTTGCTTAACCAGACTCGATTTTGTTGAACTGGCCTCAAAATTAAGGACCAGTAATAACGCCTTAATCACCGATGCCGCGATAGAAGCGGCAGCGGCTTGCGGCTATCCCCGACCAATTCTTGAAAACCTGCTCTGGCTAAGGTCCCCAGCATTACAGACACTTACCGATAGCGGCCTAATCTTAAGTCCGGGCGCGTAACCCGATGGGGATAAATTATGCCTCTGTATAAAAATTTTACATTTCCTTTGAATGTTTACTCCGATGTGCTGTGTAAAGACTATGGCACTGTCGAATACTTGCACTACGGGCTATTCGACCAAGACGACGATGACATCAAAAGCGCGCAACAGCGCGCCACCGATTTGCTGATTTCTCATTTGCCTCTCAAGCCATGCAGAATTCTTGAAGTCGGTATAGGCTTAGGCACGATGCTAACCAAACTGCTAGAAGCGGGTTATGACGTTACCGGAATTACTCCTGATGAAAATCAAATCAACTATGCCAAAAACGTTCACGGCCTCGGATTATCGATCCTCCACGAACGGTTAGAGAATTTTTCCGACACGCGAAAATTCGACCTGATTCTTTTCCAGGAAAGCGCTCAATATATTGATACTGTAAATATTTTCAAGCGCGCCTCGGCGTTACTGGATGACGGCGGCGAAATCATCATCATGGATGAAATCTCGCTACGTAAAACCCCGCCGTCAGAGCCGGGCCTTCCGTTGCTGAATGACTACATTTTATTAGGCAACTCGTTAGGTTTTGATGTCATCAAGCAACTCGATTTAAGCAGCCAAGCCTCACCGACCAATGCCTACATATTGGCTGCCGTTACACGGTATCGCCAGCACTTGGTTGATGATCTCGATTTATCCACAGAAGAAATCGACGGCCTGATCAATGCTACCCAGCTACATCTTGCCAAATACAACGATGGACGTTACGGGTACTGCTTGTTACATTTCAAGAAAAATCAGCCTAAATCAGCCGCATGGATAAATGGCTTGGCCAATCCGGCAGACGAAGCCGAATTGTTGGACTTATTTCAATCGGCTTACGGTTACCGGATGCCGAGCGAGCTTTGGCACTGGAAATACCAAGATCTCGAAATACTAGGCACCATAGTACGGCACGAAGGCCGGCTCGCGGCTTTCTATGGCGGAATGCCCCGGGCCGTGCGCCTGTTCGGGTCTCCGGCAACAGCAGTGCAGGTCGGTGATGTAATGGTTCATCCCGAGGCTAGGGGAGCTCTGGCGCGCAAAGGTCCTTTCTTCCTGGCCGCCGCCAATTTTCTCGAACGCTTTGTCGGACAAGACAAAGCATTTCCAATAGCCTTTGGCTTTCCTTCGGAAAGAGCATACCGCTTGGCCGAACGTCTGGGCTTATACGAAAAGGTCGGCGAGCTGATGCGTATCTCCTGGTCTGCCCTGCAAGCCCGTCCGAGCTATAAAATTCGCATGCGCCCCCTGAGCCATGACCAGGGGGCGACCGTCGACCGCCTGTGGCATGAAATGGCCGCTGCGTTACAGGATCAAGTTGTCGGCGTGCGTGATTGGCAGTATCTACAACGCCGCTACCTGAAGCATCCGACCCGAACCTATCAGCTTTATCTGGTATCCTCCCGATTAACAAGAACACCTATCGGCGTCATCGTGGTCCACGTTTTGGATGATACAGTGGAACTGCTTGACATCATATCCGCTCCTCAGCACGTAGCGACGTTGATACACTGTTTGCGAAGACTGGCTTGGCATCTAAACAAGCCTTTGGCTTATGCCTGGATCACCGCGCAAAATGCCAATCTATTGGCCGGCGATACCGGCGAGATTAGCCCGGCCGACATCGTTATTCCCCATAATCATTTGACGCCCGGACTGCCGGCATCTGAATTGCTTAATCGCTGGTGGCTGATGGGCGGAGACACGGATTTTCGCTAACAATAAACAGCCATTTGTAACGGCTCTGAACCTGGGAATTAGCGAAAAAACCAGCAGCGTTCTGATATTGCACCACAAAATTAAAGGATTTAAATAATGCAGCTTCTTATGGTCACCCGTGAAACACCGGCGGATAAGCGCTATGGACTGGGTCAAAGCCTTGCTCCATTAATCGCCGAGTTCAAGTGCCGGGGCATTGACGTGGACTATATATGCCAAGCTGATTTAGGTGTAAAGGCATTGTTATGGCAAAGCAAATTACAGCGATTAGCCTACAGTTTATTTACCAAACTGAACGTCCAAACCGACTTTGCTACCTTGCTTTATGTTTTGATTGAGCGCTTTAATATGGGTAGGCTTGCGGCTAAAGCTTGTGCTAACAAACACTATACTCATGTTCATTGCCACGACCCGATTATAGCCGCCGGCTATCGTTTTTTTTCGTTATTTTTATTCACTTCTACAGCCCGTTGGGGAGTGACCGAACACGGTTTCGGCAGTTACAGCCATGCCATTCATGCTGACGGAGTGCGGTTAGGACCGCGTGTCTTGCCGCTATTATGTAATTGGGAGGCTCACACATTAACACAGGCGGATTGGGTTATAGTTCCCAGCCATAGCGCTGTTGCGCAGCTGGCTAAAGACCTCGGCTGCCAATCGACCCCCAATAACTGGCATGTTATTTACCATGCCCGCCCAAATATTAATTGCTATCGCAAGCAAGAAGCCCGCCGACAGCTTAACTGGCACAATGAGATTTTTTATATATTGAGTGTGGGCCGAGTTGCCCCCGTCAAACAATTTCCGCTATTAATTGAAGCCTGCGCAAAAGCGGCTAACTCCACCTCTATTCAGTTAGTCATTCTGGGCGAAGGTGACTATGAACCGCTACAAAAGCTTAGCGAGCAATTTAAACTGGAACGGAATATTGCATTTACCCGCACTGATGATGTCGGCTTGTATTTGAGTGCTGCTGATTTATACGTCAGCACCTCAGCGTCGGAATCGTTCGGCCTTGCCAACCTGGAAGCTATGACTATCGGCGTTCCGATACTTTGTACGGCGGTCGGCGCAGTCCCGGAAATTGTTGCTACCGGCGGCGTACTTGTTGACTCCAACCTCAATGCCATTGCAGCTGAACTCCAACGCTTAATTGCTGACAAAATAGCACGACAAACTATTGCCGAACTCGGACAGCAAAGAGCTCAATCGTGGCCTGACATCAAAACCATCGCCGACCAATATGAAAAGGTTTATCAATAATTTCATCCATAACAACCGGCAGCGCAAAATAGCCGAACTAAAACCGTGTCCATTGCCCAAACCTCTGTTATTAATCAATGGCGGCAAGATACTGGTCTTTGCGCCCCATCCCGATGATGAAACCCTGGGTTGCGGCGGCACGCTGGCATTGCTGCGCAAGAACGGCTGCTCGGTCAAAGTCGTTTTTGTGACCGATGGTGGCGGTGCCGGCAGCTTACCGGAAGGTTCCATTGCCATCAGGCAACAGGAAGCCAAAGCCGCGTTGGCCGCTTTGGACATTCAAGAATGGCTGTTCCTGAACGAACCGGACGGCAGCTTCCGGAGCCATCCGAGCTTTGAACGGCAGACACTTGAGATCATGCAACAATTTCAGCCCGACTGGCTGTTCGTGCCATCGGTGCTTGATTACCATCGCGATCACATTGCGATCGGCGAAACGCTTTATACTCTCTGGCAGCAGCACCATACTGCCGAACGGCTTTTTTTTTATGAAATTTGGAGCCCAATTCCGGCCACGCATGTTGTAGACATCAGCAGCGTTATCGACCTTAAACAACAGGCTATCCGTCATTACCAACTGCCGTTGGCGCATTGCGATTACCTATCCGCCAACCTCGGTCTTTGCCGTTATCGCGGGCTGTATTTGCCGAACCCAACCCGTCAGCAATACGCCGAAGCCTTTGTCGAGGCTGAAAACAATACCCGCTTAGGCGGTGGTATAATGGCCAGCATGCTGAATATGCGGCTTTATTTGGAAAAGCTCTTATTCAATTAGGTTTTCTTACAGTAATGCAGCGGTCTGCGCCCACTAAAAGCAAACACATAATCATCTGTAATCTGTAATCTCAATTCATCTTGCTTATAAATGACCATAAAAACAACAAACACTCATGAGGCAAATATCAATTGCCTCTATATTAGTTGTGAAATATGACACAACCTGAATACATCCAAGAGCAAATCTTCGTCCCCTCTACCGAAACCAATGATTTGCCATTGGTTTCGGTTATTATACGAAGCATGGACAGGCCTACGTTGCCCGAAGCACTTGATTCCGTCGCCGCCCAAACCTATGCCAATATAGAACTGGTAGTGATTAATGCAAAAGGGGGACATCATAGCAATCTCGGTCATAGCTGTGGCCGTCTTCCACTTCGTTTAATCAATGATCAGGCCCCCCCCTTAACCCGTAGTGCTGCCGCAAATACCGGATTGGATGCTGCAAACGGCGTATTCGCCATTTTTCTCGATGACGATGATTTTATTCTACCCTTACATATTGCTAATTTAGTTGAATCGCTATCCAGCCAATCAAACTTAATCGCCGTATATAGTGCAGTAAACTGTGTCGATGCACAAAATAAGCTGTTGCCTCAGCAATTTGGTAAACCATTCGATAAGACTCGCCTGATGTCGGGTAATTTCATACCAATACATTCAGTTTTATTCTATCGTAGCGCTTATATAGAAGGATGTCGGTTCGATGAAGCCCTGCAATTATTTGAAGATTGGGATTTCTGGCTGCAATTGGCTGAGCTAGGGGATTTTCGTTTTTTACCTACTTTTACAGCCTATTACCGCATCTCCCTATCAGGTGGCTTTGGCGTAAGCGGAGGCAATGAAGATGATGCCTTACGGGCTACTCGAACTTTGGTCGCCAAGTGGCAACTACGCTGGTCACCCGAAGCGCTCTATGAATTGATGGAAGCCAATCGACGCAATTTGATCGCTTTAGAGAACTTAAATTCAACTAGTGAAGCAGCCAAAGATCTAGAAAAACGCATCGAACATCTTGAATCTGTTAACCAACAGCTTCAACAAGAGCTTTACTCTTTAAATTTTCAATTAAAAGCTGTGCTTGGGTCCAAGAGCTGGCGCTTTACTCATTTTTTTCGTTATTTTGTCAGCACTTGCCGTAAATTGGCAAAAAGATAATTCTGAAGCAAAGATACGGGTGAAACGCTTAATCAAACAGCTCTCAATGCCCTGGGAGCGAAGATGAGTTACTTGGAAACAAATGTCGAACACAGTACAATTGCGTAATCTTAGGCCGTTGAAAACAGAACGCCGAGAATTAGCTAAACTCAGGATACGAAGTAAAATACTACCTTGAGTATGAAGTAGACTGAACTAAGGTAATAGAACAGCTAAAGTATTTTAAAATTCAAATACTTTAGCTTTATTACTTAAAATATCAGGCCTTGAATTCTTAATATTTTGCTACATCATTTTTTATTATTTTAATCTTGCAATCGCCCTTTTTCTTGTTTAGAAACGACTAAATAATGTCTCCCCTATTTTCTGTAGTTATGCCGCTCTATAACCACGAGCGTTTCGTTGCTGAAGCAATTAGTTCTGTATTGCAACAAAGCATGCAAGATTTCGAGTTGATCATTATTGATGATGGCTCAAACGATAATTCTGCTAGAGTCGTTTCCCAATTCAATGACTCTAGGATTTCTTATCATTATCAAGAAAACCAAGGCGCCCACGTTGCTTTGAATAATGGTTGTGGTAGAGCGCGAGGAACGTACATAGCCATTTTGAATTCTGATGATGTCTTTCATCCAGATAGATTGCAAAATGCATTAAATGTTTTTAATACGGATGAAAAAATCGGCGCTTATTTTTCCGGTTATGACTTCATTGATGAATCATCGAACCTTACCCGTTACTCTACCGATATACTTGGTGCATTCCAACCTCTTCCATCATCAGTATCCGAAGGCAACGCCAAACCTTTGTCCAGCTCTGATAAATGGATACTTTTACTTTTTTCGGGCAACTTATTTCACACAACATCTAATCTCATTTTGCGCCACAAAATATTTGATCTTATCGGTCCGTTTAAAAATTGGCGCTATGTGCATGACTATGATTTTTTCCTGCGTGTGTGCCTGAAAACACCGATTTTTTTCGATGAACACTCTTTTTTGCAATACCGTTTTCACGGACATAACACCCTGGCAGAAAACTCAACACGTTCGGTATTTGAAACCATGATAGTTATTGCTGAATTCTTGAGCGAATGGCAGCCTGCCACTTCGGAATCGGTAACACAAAATGAACTGATCGGGCTATTTCTACATTTTTTCGAAAAAATGCGTCTTTATGGTGGAGACCGTTTCTTACTCTCCCTTATTCTTACTCAGCTTCTATTCCGTGGACATAAAAATACTAAAACTCAATTTCTTAACACTATCGCAACCGAACCCGGAGTATATCAATCCATTAAATCTGCCTTGGCTGAATCGATTAATCAAGACTCTCTCAGCGAAAACCTAACTTGGCAAAAAAAAGAAACTGATAGCTTATGGCTGGAGAATCAACAGCTAAAAACTGATCTTGCCTGGCAAAAAGGCGAGACTGATCGATGGTGGCAACAAGCCCAACAACTAAAAACCGGGCTTACTTGGCAAAAAGACGAAACCGAAAAATGGTGGCAACAAGCCCAACAATTAAAAACCGACCTCGCTTGGCAAAAGGACGAAACTGACCGATGGTGGCAGCAAACGCAACAACTGAAAGCCAGCAGCTTAACTAATATCTGGCAAAAAGCAAAAGAAATATTAAAACAAATATCTTGAATGCAATTAAACGGAGCGCTTAATTCAAACGACTTACTTATAGCCAAAGTTTTCAGAAACTCAATTATTAATAATCTACAGGACTAACAAAATGCACCACAAACGCATTGCGATCATTACCCGCACCAAAAATCGTAATGTTTTATTACGCCGGGCTATTGAAAGTGTTTTAAGTCAAACTTATTCGGACTGGCTGCATGTAATCGTTAATGATGGGGGAGGGCCTGCGTCAGTTGACGAATTAGTCCATTCATATACAGACCGCTATCAGGGACGCTTCAAGGTTATACATAACCTCCAGTCATTAGGGATGGAAGCCGCATCTAATATCGGTATTCGTTCCTCGTCGAGCGAGTTTATTGTTATCCATGATGATGACGATTCATGGCATCCTACTTTTCTTGAGCGTGCAATTACTTTTCTAGACAGCCCACAACCCAAGCTTAATACGCCTATCGCTGGCGTAGTAGCTTACTCTACCCGGATTCTTGAAGAATTTGACGGTAACGAAGTAAAAATTGTAGCCAGCGAACCTTTCAATACCTGGATGACCAGCATATCACTATACCGTCTTGCCTCATCGAACGTATTCCCCCCAATTTCTTTTGTTTTTGCTCGCTCGGCTACGGAGAGCGTTGGACTTTTCCGGGAAGACTTACCGGTATTAGGCGACTGGGACTTCCATCTTCGCTTCGCCGCGCGTTATGAAATAGGGCTGATTAAAGAAGAGCTAGCTAATTATCACCATCGGGTTTCAATACAATCCG
The DNA here is from genome assembly GCA_964547705.1 of uncultured Methylobacter sp. GTDB lineage: Bacteria > Pseudomonadota > Gammaproteobacteria > Methylococcales > Methylomonadaceae > Methylobacter_A. The sequence continues at coordinate 26,563 of CAZJOY010000001.1, forward strand.
GCGATTACGGCAACTCCGTATTCGCCGGTAACGATAAACACAGGCACTATGAACAACTGTTACGTAACGAATTGCTACGAAATGACTTGCAAGAAGGCAAAATGGGCCTCGGTTTCCTAGTTAATATTTCTAACAGTTTTGAAATTGTTCACCAGCAACTTTCCGTTTTTTCAAGCATTAAACAGCGATTAAGAAATATGCGGTTGTTACGTTGGCTTTACCGGAAATTATAAGGTTTGTTTATGAACGACCACGCTCCGCCAGAATGTTTACCTCTCCCGCTGACTGTTGCTATCCGCAACGCAGAGCTCATTACTTTTGACATTTTTGATACCGCGCTGATTAGAGCTACTGAAAAGCCCGTCGATATTTTTGCACTTTTAGCGCACGAAGCAGGCATTGAAAACACAAGAGCATTTGCTTACGCCCGGATTCAAGCAGAAGCATTGGCTCGTCATTTGGCTTGGGAGAACAGACGTGCAGTTGAAGTCACTTTACCCGAAATTTATGATTGTTTTACAGAGCTTTCACAGTTTAGCAAAGCTCCTGTATGCGATTTTATCGAGCAAGAACGTGCTTTAGAACTTCGCCTTTGCAAACCTCATCCGGTCATTTCCTATGCTTTTGATTGGGCTTTGCAGCTAGATAAAAAAGTTGGATTTATTTCTGATATGTATCTGGACGCACAAATTATTGAACAAATGCTAATCAAGTGCGGCTATAAGAAGTTCGATTTCTTGCTGGTCTCTTCTGAAGCAGGAACTACAAAAGCAACCGGAGGTCTGTATAAACTCATTCAAAAACAACTGAATACTTCGCCATCTCAGCATCTACATATTGGCGACAATATGGCTTCAGATATTCTACAAGCGCAAGCGGCTGGTCTAAAAACCTTTCATGTGACCAAGATTGCCGATCGCCTGCCCCACTCTCCAATCGGCAAACGCTTTACCCGAAAAAAAATTACTTCTGTAGATTTTTCTCTCTCCGGGCCTTCAATTAATGAAAGCAAGGATGACAGTAGTATTTGGAAATCGATATGGCGCGGATTAATTGCAACCCACCAAACCAAAGCTAACAGCGATTTCTGGTACAACCTTGGCTATACGCATGTAGGGATTCTTTTACTTGGTTTTGCGCTTTGGCTGAATGATAAAGCGCGTCAGGAAAATGTAACGCAGCTTTATTTTCTTGCTCGCGATGGGCATATTATGCTGCCTATTCATCAAATGTTACAGGACCACGGTCTAGCTCATTGCCCAGGCCGTTATCTCTATGCATCTCGACGAGCATTAAATATCCCGGCTTTAACTGAGATCAATGAGCAAGCTTGTGATTTTCTCGTTAGTGGAGTCACTCGCATGTCTGTCGGAGCTTTTCTTTCCCGTGCCGGACTGTTGCCTTCCGAATCACTACCTATGATTTTAGCAGCAGGTTTTTCAGGCCCGGATCAAATGGTTCTTTCCGGCGAAGATTATGGCCGCCTGCGAGCTGTTTTTCGTATGCTAGCCCCCGTCTTGCTTCAGCAAGCGGGCAACGAACGTGAGCTTCTGTTTGAATATCTACAACAGGAAAAAGTCTTTGAGCAACCTCACATTGGCCTGGTCGATATCGGATGGCATGGCACGCTGCAGGAATCATTCTGTAATCTTCTTTCTTTATGGAATAAAAAAAATACCGTAACAGGTTTTTATCTCGGCACATTTGCTGCTGTTAAACAGCGGATAGAGGCTGGTGCCCGACAACACGCTTATTTATGTGAAGCCGGCGAGCCACACCGTCAACTGATGGCCATCAAATCATCAGTTGAAGTGTTCGAATGGATATTCTGCGCCCCTCACGGCAGTACGCAAGGATTTAAGCGCACCCCTGGCGGAATCGAACCTATACTTGAATCAGGTGAATGGGAAAAAATCAGGCAGGTCACAGCTACAAAAATGCAGTCAGGTGCTTTACAGTTCGTCCGTGACGCTTTGGCCTGCTTTGCGTATGGTAATCCCCCACCCCCGGTCTCAGCGGATCTGGCGATTAGTCTTCTCGAAGATTTGTTAAACAAGCCCATGGCCCATGAAGCAACGCTTCTTGGCAATCTTCCACATGCCGAGGGATTTGGTGACGTTATAAATATAATCCCTATTGCTCGCCCCGAATCTAAGCTCTATAACATATTCGGCTGGCACGAATTAATTAATGGTTATCGAAGAACATTCTGGCGAACCGGCTATAAACGGAGACTATGGCCGGATTGCTGGTTTCAATAACAATAAAAATTTACTTTTTGAGATAAATCATGAATAAGCAAACGGTATTAACACAACTCATATTTCTGCTGTTATTTTTTCTATTAGCGTTTCCTTTATTCTCTATTGCCCAAGCAGCAGATGCAAATTCATCGTTAGCTATTACCAGTTCACTTAATGCCAACGTAAATGCTGGCGTTTATTTCCAGGAATCCACGCCAGCCTATACGATAAAAACTAATGGTTTAGCTCCCTGGTTTGAAGCAAATAACCTACCCTCTGGATTTTTTATCAATCGGGTTACCGGCTCAATTTACGGTGGCACTGATGTGCCGGGTAGCTATTCAATCCCTATTTCTGTTACCTCTGGCTTTAAAACTGTTACTGCTTTGTTAAATTTCACTATTCAAGACATTGAAGAAAGAAAATTTACAGTGACTAATCTGTCTTCAAATGCCAATGAAGTTGGTTCATTACCTTGGGCCATTAAACAAGCAAACCAATCAATTATTCCTGCGCGTATTAACTTCAACATCAATTCATCACATGGACAACCGCCTTATCGTATCCAACTGACTGATCGCCTCTGGATAAATGAACAACTGACTATCGACGGCACTTCACAGCAGGGTTACACTGGCTCGCCCTTAATTCAGATTGATGTTAATGGGTACGAGAACGCATTTACCGTGCTTGGACCCGATCAATGGCATCATGGTGGTAACGGATCGGTTTTTACAGGCTTACAAATTTTTAATTTCAAAGCAAATGCCATAGCCACTCAGCCTGGGGCAAACAAAATCACTATTAAGAATAACTATATTGGTTTTTACTGGGATTCCGCTAAAAACCGGTGGTGGCGTAATTTCGAAGCAACATTGTCTGAAAATCAAATTCAGAATGATTCAACACCCATTTACAATGGATATACGCAGGCTATTGGGATAGGTATCCAATCAAGCGATAATCTTATTACAGGAAACGTTATATCCGGGGTACATAACGGTATCGGGATTGGCTATGATTTTTCCCTTACTTATGATTTATCTAAAACATGGGGGCCAGCTTGCTGGAATAATGTCATCGATAATAATTTTATTGGCACTACTCCTGATGGATCCCAAGTACTTACTAATACATCGGGAGCTACGTTATATATTCCTAGTATAAACGGGCTAGCAGCTAATCCGTTCGGCTCGCCGAATACCTGGAAATATTTTGGAAACAATTCTGACGGTATTTATTTAGCAGCCTTAGCCAAAGGAACAATTATTTCGAATAATGTTTCATCTGGAAATTTCTCAGCTGGCGTTGAACTACTTCATGAAAGTGTCGAGCGTAACCAGATATACGGAAATCGGCTTGGCTTGGATGTTTCAGGAGAATATATACTGCCTAATGGTGAACTTGGCATAATTCTGTCCAATGGCGCTCATAACAATGTTGTGGGTGGAAGTGGCGGGCCGAATTTAATTTCAGGAAACTATTTTGCCGGGGTTGAACTGGGAGGTGAGAATTCTTACCGAAAATCAAGTTACAACACGATACAAGGCAACCTTATTGGCTGCAATTCAACCTGTACAAAAACATTTGAAAGGCAATCTGTCGGAATCCACATCGGAACTAGCGAATCGTTTCTAAATGTGCTCGCTGAAAATACGATAGTCGGTAATGGCTGGGGTATATATGTGGATCATGCAAATGCTAATATCATTAGTGATAATTATATAGGGGCTTCACGTACAGGATTAGCATTGGGTAATAGCAAATCTGGTATTGTTATTGATCATGGTGAATGGAACATAACATTTTTAAACCATATTGAAAACAATGGTTATGGTATCTTTGATCACGACGACTGGTTCTTTGGGTTATGGGATTTTAACGGAAACAACAACAATCACTACGATAATTACATACTTAAAAATAGAACTGCCACCAATAAATACCAAGGTAATTTACCGTCAAGCGCAGTAACTTACCCTACTCAGGATTTTTTTACTGCATGCATCAATCTTAATGGAGTTTACTACTCTGGATATTTTACAAAGCTTGGTTTTGAGCAAGCCACTTCAGGAACTCAATGGAAGTTAAATCAACAATCGATATCTGTATTACCTCCTGATCACATACCGAACACATGCTTGCAATTTACTCCTGAGTTTGGAATCGAATCAAGCAATGCATTTTCGCTATCAAATGAACTCCAAAGTATAAATTTTAAATTCATACAACAAGACGTTGACCCATATGGCCTTTATTGGCAGCAGCGTTAATTACCATAAGATACTATTCTTTTTTAATTTATAAGAGTTACTTTTAACTAAAACTTCGGAGCCCATATTTAATAATGGGCATACGCTTTTTCATACATAACCAATATTCTATTGATTTATAAAAATGACTTACTGAAAACATGAGCTCCCAAAATTTAGTTATTACAAGATTTCTCGTATATGTTTTTTTGGGAAATAGGACATGAAAACCGCCAACCAATTTTATGTTCCACGACTTGATGTTTTACGCTTATTCGCTGCCACGTTAGTGGTTCTTCATCATACTTATGGGAGCTATCCTATAATACAGAGGGAATCAGTATCGTCACTACCGAAATTAATCTTCACGCATGGTCATGTAGGCGTTTCATTATTTCTGGTTATGTCTGGCTATTTAATGGGCTCGATATATATACGAAACCCAAATACTCGATATTCTGATTTCATCTACAACAGAACAATTAGGGTTATTCCTTTATGCTTACTTTTTTTTATGGGAACCTTAACCCTTCACCAAGCCGATTTAAATCTATCGCAACAGATTATCAACTTAATTTCATTGCAGTTTTCATTTGATAGAAAATACCAAATCGCGCCCATTTGGACTATAGCTATAGAGTTTCAGTTTTATTTGATAGTTCCATTCATTTCTAAGATTTTATATAGGGATGGAATTAAATGCCTTATTAAAATATGTTTAGTATTATTGATATTTCGGTTCTTCTTAATAGCCGAGGCATCTACTGAAAAAGATTTTACATATGACATTTCTTACTATTCCATAATAGGCCGTATCGACCAATTTATATTAGGCATGCTGATCGCTAAACGAGATCATGAACACAAACTCGCATTAGCGAATCCAATACATTTTGCATCATCAATTTTTTTCCTGCTTTGCTTATTTATTTTCTCAGAGCATCACAATTGGTGGGCTAAAGGCTTGAGCGAGGTAATTATTGAATCGGCCTATTTAACTATTGAGGGACTGGTTTGCGGCTATTTCATGATTAGTTTTATACAAATGCGTCAACATTTGCCTGGTGAGCGGCTTCTTGCATTTTTAGGCGCTAGTTCTTACTCAATCTATCTTTGGCACCTACTTATAATTGCTACATACTTTAAGTTTTTCCCTTATGGACTTTTTGGCGCAAGCCAAGCAGCAGTTTTCGTTAACATATTTCTTGTTATTTTACCTATTGTATATATCATATCTCTCCTTAGCTTTATGTGGCTAGAAATCCCTATTCTTAGCTTTCGGCGCAAATATAAATATGACTAAATAAAAGGAATTAAGTTTGTAAGTGATATTTATGCTCACCATGCTAACCCCCGGCCCCATGCACATTAATTTTTTAAAATCTAAAACCAATTATGGGAAATAGCAATTATTTTCATGATATATCTGCCGTATTAGTTACCCATAACCCTAACATAAATACTCTTCATGACGTAATTCGCGCCGTTATTACACAGGTATCTAACCTTTTTATTGTAGATAATGCTTCATCAAATTTTTCACAAGAATGGTTGATCCACTTTAAAGATCAAACCAACAAAAATTTGCACCTAATTCAACAAAAAGAAAACTTAGGTATCGGCGCTGGCCATAACATTGGAATTCAATGCGCAATTAAACAAGGCTCAAAGTTTGTATTATTGCTGGATCAAGATAGCCAAATTAGCCAGAATATGGTTAGTAAATTACGCTTTGGCTATTCTGTGCTTGAAGAAAAAGGTTTGAAGGTAGCCGCAATTGGCCCCCAATACCGCGATGCTGATAATGGCAGATTATCCCAATTTGTTAAAGTTGGGTTATTAGGCTCTAGTTATTGCGAATGTAAAAACGATACCTCTTTCATTGATTCAGATTTTCTAGTCTCCTCTGGTTCTCTTCTTTCTATCACGGCACTTAGCACTATTGGTTTAATGGATGAAAAGCTGTTTATTGACCATGTCGATACAGAATGGTGTTTTCGTGCAAAAGCTAAAGGGTTCCATATATTTGGTGCGTGTGGTGCGGTAATGACACATACACTTGGCGAACAGCGAAAGGAAATTTATTTTTTGCGGAAACGGATTGTGCCTTTCCACAAGCCATTCAGATATTACTATATGTTTCGTAACAGTGTATTACTGTATCGTCGGAAGTACATGCCTTGGCGCTGGAAATTTTCAGATGTCATCAGGTGCTTGAAAATAATGATCTTCTTCAGTTGTTTTGGAAAAGATCGTTTGGCATGCTTAACGATGATGTGGCTAGGCATAATTGACGGGTTAAAGGGTATAAGCGGCAAACGCGATTACTTATAAGTACCAGGCACTTAATCTACATCTATAAAAGCCGGCAAAATGTAAGCTGCCAAGTTAGAGCAACAGACCTTGCCGGACGTGTCAGGCTACGCGCCTGAATCCCAATATTCCGACTCAGGCCGTCAGGATTTTTCGCGGAAAAAGCTTGGGGAACATAACCGATGATGATGTTGAGGCTGTCATGCATAAGCTCTATCGTCGCCCTCGAAAACACTCCATTTTAAAACACCGCATGAGGTATTCTGCTGAGAAAGTGCAAGAAGCCGCATTATCACTGGAATTTCACTTCGAAGTTGAATCCGCCTTGGCTGATATATTTCAACTATGAGTCATTCTTTAAATGTAAACAACTAGAACTGGAAGCAGCCAGCTTTACAGCCTTGTAAAACTTAACTCAGAGCGAGCTCCTCGCTTCCAGCCAACCATTAACTTCCTGTAGATTTTCCTCGGATATAGAACCAATCGCGTGCATAAAACGAATGCGATTTTTGATGTATTCGTATTTGGCTTGTGCAAAATCGTTTTTGGACGAAAACTCTTCCTGTTGCGCTTTGATAACATCACTGATGGTAACGACGCCATAATGATAGGCACGTTCCATAGCTTCGCGTGATTTGCTAGTTGATTCCAGCGCTTTTTGCGCGGCTCTGATACGACGCGCATTGGCATTGGAACTTAGAAATGCGTCGCTGGTTTCCTTGGTGATAGCGCGCATGTAGGCTTCGTTATCGTTTTTACTCAGCTGTAAGCGATGCTGAGCTTCATAGACTTGGTGCGTGGTCGTGCCGCCTGAAAAGATAGGAACGTTCAGATTAATTGCCGCAACTTCGGTCTGCGTATCCGAGCCTAAACTTTGGCTTTGGTAACCGGTGTTGGTATCGTAAAAGTTAAGCTGGAAATCCAAGACCGGCAGATGTTTGGACTTTTGGGTTGCTACGCTGTTTTCCGCGGCTTGTATGGCAATCTGTTTTGCGGAAACAGCCGGGTTCTGGCTGTGCGCCATGTCAACCCATTGCTGAAGATCGCCCTGAATTTCCTGATAATCGACACCATCCCGAAGCTTATTGAGCGTAGCCGGGCTCGCGCCTGTCAACTCACGAAGTTTCTCTTGGGCCGTCACACGCCGGCTTTCCGCTAAAATCTCGGCGGCAATAATTTGATCCAGCCTCGCTTCCATGGCATAAAGATCGGTAACTTTGACCACTTGCTTCGCGTATTGCTTTTTTATTTGCTCAAGCTGTTTTTCAGCCGCCTGTTTTTCCGTTTTGGCAAAGTTAACTTGGTCGTCTGTTTCCAGTACGCTGAAATAACGATCAACCACGTCGAACATCAATTGATTGTGGGCTTCGATGGCTTCGGCAGTATATTGATCTTCTACTTTGGACGCACGCCGCCATTCCCAGAACTTGGCAAAATCCACCAGGGTCTGATTAAGGGACACATAGTAGCGAATACCGTTATAATTGAAGGTATCTGCAGCGTTTAATCCTCTATTATCTATTCCTCTTCGAGTGTACTTGTTTGCCGACCAGTTGCCGCTGGCGTTAACTTGCGGCAACATTTGCCCAAAAGCTTGGCCTTTTTGCGCCGAACCGATTTCGACTTTGACTTCGGCGCTTTTAAGCTGGGGATCGGCTTCCAATGCCTGTCTGTAAACGGTGATGAGATCCTCCGCTACGGCCGTTTGCGCGCACGCAGAAATGACAAGCATTAGCCAATATTTAGATATATTCATGGCGCTTAGTCTTCTGTAAATGAGCGGGCAAAGAAATTAGTCGCGGGTTGAGCCAGATATTCAAATAAGGTTCTTTCACCCGTGTTAATCAAAACCTCTGCCGGCATGCCTGGCAATAATTGTAGATTGCCAAGATCTTTACGACTTTCCGGAGTCAATTCAACACGAGCCTGATAGTACGGCGCACCTGTTCTCTCGTCAGTGAAACGGTCGGGAGATAGATGAATAACCTTGCCATCCATTTTAGGTGTTTTCGACTGCTTAAATGCACTAAAGCGCACTTCAGCTTGCAATCCAACAACAACCCGATCAATATCCATCGGAGATACCTGGGCATCTATGATCAATTCCGCATCCTGAGGAACAATTTCAAGAATAGACCGTCCTGGAGGAATAACGCTGTTTTCGTTATGTACACTCATTCCAAGCACCATACCACTTGCTGGCGCCTTAATTACAATGCGATCAAGCTTGTCTTGATTGGCCGCAACCCGTTCTTCCGCGTCGTTAAGCTGGGCTTGGGCTTCGCTGAGTTTGCCTGTTACTTCTTCCTGAAACTGTTTTTGCAATTGCAGAATTTGTAGACGCGTTTCACTGATCAACATTTGGTTGGTAGCAATTTCGGCATTAAGTTGGGCAATTTCACCGCTTTGCAATGCATGGTTACGTTCCACATCGCGCAAACGTTGTTTATCGGCAAAACCTTCCGCTAGCAATTCTTTCTGATCGTGAATTTCTTCGGCAAAAGAAACAATCAATTGTTTCTTGCTGTCTACCTGGCCTTGCAAGCCACTTATTTTGCTGGAAACTTGACTGATACGCTGTTTAAGCACGGCGATTTGACCGTCATGCGAATTGATTCTTGATTTAAAAACATTATTCTCTGCCAATTTAGCTTCGGTAGTTCTAGGATCGCTGGGATCATCAAGTATTTCGGGATAGTCAACTTGTTTAAGCTGATCTCTTTCAGCACGCAATCGTGCGACTTGGGCGGCAAGAGTAATATTTTGAGCGCGCGCTATGCCTAACTGCGCTTTAATTTGTGTATCGTCCAAAATCAGTAGTGGCTGTTCTTCCTTCACTAAGTCGCCATCTTTAACCAGTATCTTGGTAACAATGCCGCCATCAAGGTGCTGTACTGTTTTTCTGTGTGATTTTACAACAACCACGCCTGATGCGAGGGCAGAACTATCCATAGGAGCCCAAAACGACCAAACACCAAAAACTCCAAAAGTTGCAAGAACTATTGCTGCACCGATATTACGAATCGATCGATCATTAGTCTGCAAAGTTGTAGGGTCGACAATATTCAATAGGGATTTTTCTGACATAATACTTATTAAGTTAAGCAGGTTGTGTAGCAGGCATAGTCGCGGCTTGTTGTTGCTGCTGCAAGTGTGCGACGACTTGATCCCTTGGCCCATAAACGGCTAACATGCCATCATTAAGAATCAATAACTTATCAACTTTCGACAATACGCTATTGCGATGGGTGATAATCAGCACAGTAGACTGTTTTTGTTTGAGTTGTAAGAGTGCTTTTTCCAAAGCGGCTTCGCCTTGCTCATCAAGATTGGAGTTCGGCTCGTCAAGCACTACAAGAACCGGATTACCGTAAAGCGCCCGGGCCAATCCGATACGTTGCCTTTGCCCGCCCGATAGATTGCCGCCGGTAGCGCCAATAACGGTATCGTAGCCTTCGGGGAATCGCAAGATAAGCTCGTGTACATCGGCCATTTTGGCGGCGGCAACAACTTGTTCCGGATTTACATCACCAAAACGGGCAATATTTTCACTGATGGTTCCTTCAAACAGTTCAATGTCTTGCGGCAAATAACCGATAAAACTACCGAGATGTTCGCGATCCCAATTAAAAACTTCGGCACCATCCAAACGAATAGCACCGTTGGAAGTAGGCCAAATACCTAGTACCGCTCGCGCCAAAGTCGATTTACCGGCGCCGCTAGGCCCTATGACGCCGACAATATCACCCTTCTCAATCACTAAATTAATGCCTTTGATGACCGGCAGGCGACTACCTGGCGGAACAACCACGGCATTTTCCAATTGAATGCATCCTTCCGGATCAGGTAGCAACATGTGCTCTTTATCGGCAGGGATTTGTCTCAGAATATCGTTAAGACGCTTATATTGGCCTCGGGCGCTGATAAACCCTTTCCAAGTCCCGATAATAAGATCAATTGGCGCCAAAGCCCTACCCATTAAGATAGAGCCTGCAATCATCATCCCTCCCGAAATTTCGCGCTCGATCACTAAATAAGCACCCAATCCTAAAATCAACGACTGCGAAGAAAGACGGATAACTTTAGACAATGCCGATAACAAGCCGGCACGCGAGCTGGCAACCGCTTGTAAATCCAAAACCTTAACCGCGCCAACCATCCAGCGTACTCTTATTTTTTCAAGCATGCCCATCGACTCGATAACTTCGGCATTTCTAAGGTTTCTACCTAGAGCCCCCCGCGTCACCATAGCAACATTATTGGCTTCACTTATTATTTTGGTCGTGGCTTTTTCAGTAATCGCAGCAACAATACACAACAAGATAGCAGTAAATATTGAATACCAGCCAAACCATGGATGAAATAGAAATAGTAGTGCCAAATATACTGGCATCCATGGCGCATCAAAAAAAGCAAATAGGCCGTTGCCAGTCAAAAATTGGCGCAAACCGGTTAAATCGTCTAGCGGTTGCGTTGTTGCTTGTTGCCCACCGGAGAATAGCGATTGCTTAAAAGCAATTCTAAATAGCCGTCGATTTAACAGCATTTCCAAGCGAGTACTGACTTTAACTAGAATTTGCGAACGCACCCATTCCAGAGCCGCCATAGTGATAAACAGCATTACCACTATCAGCGTTAACATCAATAACGTAGATAGATTGCCGGTAGCAACTACACGGTCATATACCTGCAACATGTAAATGGATGGAACGATCATCAAGAAGTTGATGAGCAAGCTGAAACCAGCTGCGGATAAGAACGCGCCTTTACAAAGTTTCAGCGCTTCTTCTAAATCAGACTTATTACTTACTTTCATTACCTAGACAACAACAATTTGGAAATCAATATATTTTTGCATATTTAAGATTGGATTGATAGAGAAGCTTTTTCAATACCCGAATATAAAACAACTCGAGCTCTCTCGCACCTCATCTCTTATGCCACACAAAATCAATAAGTTATTGACCTTCATTTAAATTAAGAGAGCTCTCTAAAATTTACATATATTTACTTTTGCTATGAGAAGCCTCCCGCATTAGCTAGCCGAATATCAAGACTGTGATTAGGTTATCATTTCGCTCTAACATTAACGCGATGAGTTGGCGGCTATGCGCCAGAAACTTTTGCCCAATCAAGAAAAATGGGGATTGAGCAACATTAGAAATTATACAAACTTCTCCGATTCCGCCAACTGCTTAGCTTGTTGATCTTTTGCAGACAAAATGGGGGCATCCTGAATGGGCCACTGGATGCTAATGGATGGATCGTTCCAGGCAATACTGCGCTCGAATTCGGGAGCCCAATAATCTGTGGTTTTGTAAAGAAACTCCGCGGTATCCGAAAGCACCACAAAACCGTGCGCAAAACCTTCAGGCACCCAGAGCATACGCTTATTTTCGGCCGAAAGCTCAAGCCCAACATGCAGGCCAAATGTGGGTGATTTTTTGCGAATATCAACAGCCACATCAAAGACCGAGCCTTGTATTACGCGCACCAGCTTGCCTTGGGGCTGCTGAATTTGATAATGCAAGCCCCGCAATACGTTTTTGACTGAACGTGAGTGGTTATCCTGGACAAAATCCACGTCACGCCCGATCAATTCGCCAAACCGGCGGCGATTGAAACTTTCAAAAAAGAAGCCTCGCTCATCGCCGAACACTTTGGGCTCGATGATGAGCAAGTCAGGAATTGCGGTCGAAATAGCTTTCATGACAGCAGCCCCTCTTTCAACAATCTTTGCAAATATTGCCCGTAGCCATTTTTAGCGAGCGGTTGAGCCAGCTTTCCTAATTGCTCGGCGTCAATAAAACCTTTGCGGTAAGCGATTTCTTCCGGGCAAGATACTTTCAAGCCTTGCCTATGCTCAATCGTCTCAATGAAATTACTGGCTTCGATCAAACTCTCGTGCGTGCCCGTATCGAGCCAAGCATAACCTCGCCCCATGATTTCCACATTGAGCTGATTGCGTTCAAGATAAATACGGTTCAAGTCGGTAATCTCCAATTCACCGCGAGCAGAAGGCTTCAGGCTAGATGCGATTTCAGCAACTTGGTTATCATAAAAATACAATCCTGTAACAGCATAGTTGCTCTTCGGAACCGTAGGCTTTTCTTCCAGACTAGTAGCCCGACCTTGCGTATCAAAAGCCACCACACCGTAACGTTCAGGATCTTGTACATGATAGGCGAAGACTGTTGCGCCCTGATTACGCCCCCCTGCACGCTCAAGCTGAACCGGCAGGTCGTGACCATAGAAAATGTTATCGCCCAGCACTAACGCAGACGGATCGCTACCAATAAAACTTTTTCCGATGATAAAAGCTTGGGCAAGGCCGTCCGGGCTCGGTTGCACGGCGTATTGCAGATTGAGCCCCCAATCGCTACCATCACCAAGCAGTTGTTCAAAGCGCGTTATATCTTGCGGAGTAGAAATAATAAGAATGTCTCGAATGCCCGCCAGCATCAAGGTACTGAGCGGATAATAAATCATCGGCTTATCGTAAATCGGTAGCAACTGTTTAGAGACTACTTTAGTCACGGGATAAAGCCTGGTGCCAGAGCCACCGGCCAAAATAATACCTTTACGTTGGGTCATAATTGCTTCTCAAGAATTTCGGTAAGCATACGGGTGATGCCGTATTGCCAATGGGGCAGATTCAGGCCGAAGGTATCCTGTAATTTGCATGTATCCAATTGTGAGTTTTTAGGCCGTGAAGCGGGCAGTGGGAACGCGCTACTAGGCACAGGCTGGATAGCCTCCGGCGCAACGTTAATATTGAGACCGAATTGACGAGCAAAATCAATTACAAAGCTGGCATAGCCGTACCAGGAAGTCTGGCCTCCTGCCACTAAATGATATAACCCGCTAACATCCGGGCGCTGTAGAGCCGTACGAATAGTATGGGCCGTGATGTCCGCCAGTAGATCGGCCCCAGTGGGCGCGCCAACCTGATCATCAATAACTGACAGACGATCTCGCTCTTGGGCCAAACGCAACATGGTTTTGACAAAATTGTTGCCGCGTGTTGCGTAAACCCAACTGGTACGGAAGATCAGATGTTTGCACCCGATAGCGAGAATAGCCTCTTCCCCTTCCAGTTTAGTTTTGCCGTAGATATTCAACGGCCCGGTAGAATCGGTTTCCAGCCATGGCCTATCACCGCTGCCATCGAATACATAATCAGTAGAGTAGTGAACAAGCCATGCCCCGCTAAGCTTGGCTTCTTGAGCAAGAACGCCGGGCGCCGTTGCATTGATAGTTCGAGACAGCTCTACCTCGCTCTCGGCCTTATCGACTGCTGTATATGCAGCGGCATTGACAATAATATCCGGGGCGACAGTTCGAACGGTTTGAGCGATGCCGTCCGGATTTGTGAGATCGCCGCACAATGTCCGGCTGCTGGAGCTCAACGCCACTAGCTCACCCAGCGGCGCAAGACTGCGTTGCAATTCCCAACCGACTTGACCGTTTTTACCGAACAGCAGAATTTTCATATGACTTTATTTTCCATGACGACCGGACGATGCAAGCCCACTCTTGGCAGGCTTATCATGCGACACGTCCTGTATAGTTCTTTTCGACCCATTCCCGATAAGCGCCGGATTGCACATTAGCCACCCAGCTTTGATTTTCCAAATACCACCGGACGGTTTTACGAATACCGGTATCAAAGGTCTCAGCCGGCTTCCAGCCGAGTTCCCGTTCGATCTTGCTCGCGTCAATTGCATAGCGGCGATCATGGCCCGGACGGTCGGTAACATAGGTAATTTGTTCCCGATAATTTTTACCGTCCTCTCGAGGGCGAAGTTCGTCAAGCAGAACACAAACAGTGTGAACGATGTCAATATTAGGTTTTTCGTTCCAACCTCCGATGTTATAAACCTCGCCGACTTTTCCGGCTTCCAGCACTCTGCGAATCGCGCTGCAATGGTCTTTAACATAAAGCCAGTCACGAATTTGCTGTCCATCGCCGTACACCGGCAAAGACTTACCCGCAAGCGCATTAACAATCATCAACGGGATGAGTTTCTCCGGAAAATGATAAGGGCCGTAGTTGTTGGAACAGTTGGTGGTTAATACGGGCAAGCCATAAGTATGGTGATAGGCGCGCACTAAATGATCGCTGGCGGCCTTGCTGGCCGAATAAGGGCTGTTAGGCTCATAGCGGTTGGTTTCGGTAAAGGCTGGATCGTCCTTAACGAGAGAACCATATACTTCATCGGTAGAAACATGCAGGAAACGAAAGTTTTGCTTGGCTTCGCCTTGCAGGTTATTCCAATAACCTCGCACCGTTTCCAACAAACGAAAAGTCCCAACGATATTGGTTTGAATGAAGTCTTCCGGCCCATGAATGGAACGGTCCACATGGCTTTCGGCGGCGAAATTGATAATCGCGCGCGGCTGATACTGGGCGAGTAGATCGGTCACTAAGGTGGAGTCACCAATATCGCCCTGCACAAAAATATGCCGTTCATCGTCAACCAATGAAGCAAGATTCTCGCGGTTACCCGCGTAGGTGAGTGCATCAAGGTTAATGACCGTTTCGTCGGATTGAGCCAACCAGTCCAATACAAAATTTGCACCGATAAATCCGGCACCACCCGTTACTAAAATCATTGGATATACCCGAAATACTTGCTTCCCCGCAATAATAATTGCTGGAGAGCGCGTTTGATTTTTTATGAAACCCCGAAAAGTCTTTGCCACTCAATCACTGCTACCACTTTACCTGATAGCGAATAGTAACATTGATACACTGCCAGACCGTTAAGTCAACATTTTACCTTATGGTGGAAAGAGGGAACAATTTTTTATGGCAAATTGCCGAAGTAATCGCGTGAAGAACCTAAAAGTCTAGTTTGCTGGTCAACACGCCGACCTCGAAGCCTTTTCTCCAGCAATTTTTTAGCAACTTCATTAATGCGAAATTTTTAGGCCAGAAGTATTAGCTAATGAGCAAGATTTTCATCTGCCTATCTACTGCTCATATTGGCTAATCGCTTCAGATTTTTGATCAGCACCTCAGACACTTCCTGCACTCACGGATTAACCCCGCCCACGCCGCTTATCAACTCTTGCCATGGCGTCCCGGATCGTAGTGATCACTGACAGCTCACTTAATTAATGCCCCAGCCATAGCAATTCGAAAGTTTTCAGAATAAGTTGGTAACATAAAAATGTTTGCGGCTTCAAAGCAAACCTTTTATTGCTCGCCCATTCTTTCTAATGCTTGCGCATCCCAAAAGCAATCACCGAGCTTAAAAAACAGATCCAACCACCTTTCGCTTTTGCCAATCCCTTATTCCAAGCGTTATAAATGCCGTGATCGGATTCGAAAATCCAATAGCTTATCTGTTCGCTATTTGACTTAAGCAAATCCACCGTACCGCTGTGAGCCCTCCATCAATGATAATCAGCTCTTTGTTTGGGTAGATTTACTGCAAAACACTGCTATGTATTATTGCAATGTGGCAGCGCCATTGAAAACAGCAACGATGATGAAAATTAAAGGAGGGACTTACGATTCATAGGACTGCTTGTGCGGACTCTATCATCATGCGCACAACATCGCGCATTTTAAACGTTGCCTGCCAGCCTAATTTGTGAAAAGCCTTGTCAGCACAGCCTTGACTCCTAGCTAAGTCGGCTGGGCGAAACAATGCTGGGTCGATGTTCACATAATCACACCAATTCAAGCCGACAACCGCAAAAGCCTCTGCTACAAAATCTTGAAGCGAATTAGCTTCACCTGTTGCAACAATATAATCATCGGCCTTATCTTGCTGCATCATGCTCCACATTGCGTACACATACTCTGGCGCCCATCCCCAATCACGCACAATATCAAGTCGTCCTAATGTAAGCTTTTCAGGGGAACCTTGAGCAATCCGGCACGCGGCCGAGATAATTTTTTGGGTAACGAAACGCTCTGGACGCAACGGTGATTCATGATTAAAGAGAATTCCATTACATGCATATAAACCATAAGCCTCGCGATAATTGGCAACCAGCCAATGCGCTGAGGACTTAGCCACGCCGTAAGGACTGCGCGGGCGAAAAGGGGTTTCTTCGGTAGCGGCTTGATGCCCATGCTCACCAAAACATTCACTTGATCCTGCATGATAAAACTTAATAGGTTTATCTAAAAAACGAATGCCTTCCAGTAAATTTAACGAACTGAGTGTAATGCTTTCCAACGTTTCGGCTGGCTGTTCAAAAGACAAACCAACAGAGCTTTGACCGGCAAGATGATAAACTTCGTCGGGTTCACTTCGAGTGAGCACAGTGAGCACGCTCCGAAAATCATTCGGCGCCATTGAGAGCAATTTAACCCGATCTTTAATGCCAATCGAGTCCAAATTACCGAAGCCGGCAACCTGGGCATCTCTGGATGTGCCCCACACCTCATAGCCCTTATCAAGCAACAGTTTCGCCAGATACGCGCCATCTTGACCGCTTACGCCGCAAATCAAAGCTTTTTTCACATCAGGCTCCTATAGACAGCTAACGTTTCCTCTGCACAGCGTTCCCATGAAAATTGAGCGCAACGCACTTGCCCATAGTTAATCAACTCTGCTCGCCTTGCAGTAGAATTTAATACACGTTCCATAGCTATGCGCATCGACTCAGTATCTTTTGGATCAAAATATTCAGCTGCGTCGCCAACCACTTCAGGAATGGAACTGTTGTTGCTACAGGCAACAGGACAACCCAGCGACATTGCTTCAAGCGGTGGAATACCAAAGCCTTCATACAGAGAAGGATAAACAAACAGTGCCGCACTACAATAAAAGTTAGCCAATTCGCTATCACTTCCATTTATCTGTATCACTTGATTATCAGCAAGTTTTAAGTCATCAAACAACTTTTTCTCGTTACTTGAAAACGCGCCGCCACCGAAGCACACAACATCAAAATTTTCATGCATCCACTGGGAACCGGCATAAGCGCGTAAGAATCCTTCAAAATTTTTATACCTTTTACGGCAGCCCACATAAAGCAGATAAGGCTTTTTTTTATCCGTTTCCGGAATCGTTGGAAGCAGACGATCGAAACCAAGATAAACGACTGACACTTTATCTTCCGGCAAATCGAACAGCTCCAGCAAATCCTTACGGGTGCTTTCGGAAATGCAAATAATATGGTCCGCCCTCTGTGTCGCCATTCGCTTACACTCCGAGGTTCGGTCATGTTGGGAAAACGCGGCGGAAAACCGCTCATGAATCATGTCGTAAACGGTCACTACAGTACGAGTACCTTGTGGAGCGACCGGAGTTCGGTTGTAGTACGTTTCATGCACAATCTGCGGTGCAAACCTTGCGATGGCCCTGCGGGCTAACCATAAGCCACTGCGATGAAAAGCTGTTCCTGTTTTAGGTATTTGGGGGATCTTAATGCCTGACACTATTTCTTTGGGCAGCTTTTCAAGATAAGCATTTATATAAAAAGGCGCGATGATGCGAGCTTGGACACCTTCAATATCCGCTAACTGAGCAGCAAGACTACCAATATAGCGAGAAATCCCTCCATACTGCTGCATGGTGAATATCTGTGAGTCAAAGGCTATTTTCATTTCACTATTGCTCATCTTTGCCGATCTTGTGCAGCATTAAGTGATGGTCGGTCATCGTCTTAGAACCCAAGCGTCTACGCACCCACCACGGCGCAATCCGTGAAACCCATCGCCCTGTGACTATGCCTAGCAATCGCTGATTCACAGCGGTTTTTGAGAGGATATGCATGCCATTGGCACTGGCAAAGTGCATTCCCAATCTATCGGCTACTGCCGTTAAAGTCCGTCGCTGGAAAAATCCGATATGCTGCCCGGTAGAAAATGCGTAGTACCACCACGCATCAGGTTCAGGAGGAACGCCTTCATACAACTCCGTCGTAAACAACAGTGAGTTTGCACCTGAAAAGGCAAATATTTCTTCTATAAAAGCAACAGGATCCGTAACATGCTCCAACACTTCCATTGCGGTAACTACACGGCAATCCCCATACGGTTGCCTATATTCAAAACCAAGAGCCAATAAATTGTTACAATATTTATCGTGCCAATAAAACTCAAAACCAATGTCTCGCATCAGCCTGGTAAGCATACCGTATCCGCCCGCCGCATCCAGGTAACGCCCCTTTCCACGTTCATGCAATACCCAATACAACACTCCGGCAAGTTGGTTGGCTATAGTGATATTTCGCATGACCAAGCCGGTGTCTGCTAGAGCAATTGCGCTCGAGTATGCCTCCTCAAGCCAATGTGGCTTATGGGCGCGCAAAAAGCCGCATTCTTTACAAACTTCGTATTGAGCGTGATATTTATTAAGAACCTTGGCTGTAAAGCATGCCGCCATTGCGCCCGAACATATAGGGCATGCCATGCTTGCATCTAGTTCATCAGCGGCTTCTTTCATCGAAGTAGCCCAATAAATTTGTTAAAAACGCGTTTTAAAGATAACGTCATGCTCTATTTTTTGTAAATGTTATTTTGTTATCGTTCATCTTTCGACAGCACTCTAATTGCTTTAGCAGGATTGCCCGCGACAACTGTCCATGCAGGAACATCCTTCGTTACCACGCTTCCGGCACCAATAATCGCGCCTTCGCCAACAGAAACATTTTTTAAAATCGTCACATTAACGCCAATCCAGGCCTTGTCGTGAATATGGATGCTCCCTTTATTAACGTGCTGCCAGTTTTTCTCCCCTTTTGCCCAATCAAGCACATCGCTTGAACGTTTGCTCCATGCAATCGGGTGAGCGTCATGGTCGATTATTGTACAGCCCCATGAAATCAGGACATCGTCACCAATGATGATCCTGTTTGCAGATACCAGCATACTTCCGCCAATAAAGCATCGCGATCCTATGGTCACATGCGCATCCGAACACTCTGTAGCAATATTGCCTTGCATCAGCGTATGGTCGCCTATTTCCAATTGGCTACCATCTTTTAAGAACAGTTTGCGATATGCCGCTATATTCGCGGTGTTGGATATTTTAATATTTGGATTTCGGGATATTTTCAGCTTAGCCGAATAATCCCGTATATATTCCCACAGCTTCATCAACACACTAAACATTAACTGCCTCGTTGTGTTTGATTAATATTTTTCTCGCCACAATAGAATAGGGAATTAAGGTGCATAAAAACCAAGCAATGACACTGCCAAATACAACTCCAGCTACGCCGTATATTTGAATTAGATAGATCGACAGAATTACATTCAACACGGACGTCAATACCGTGGCGCTAATTTGAATTTTTATGAGTTGCATTGCGTTAAATAGCGCCGCCAATGCTCCACCCACTGTGCAAAATATCATCCAAATACCGCATCCCGCCATCAATCCTGTTGATGGAATCGTATCTTGGCCCACCCACAACTCGATAATTTTTTTTCCTAGCAGCATCAATACGAAAGCGGAAGGAATGCTGAGCAATAAAGCCCAGCGCATAGATTTCAAAAATATACGTCTTACCCATTGCACGTCGCCGCTTGAAAATGCTTCCCGATAAGCCGGCCACAATGGCGTCAATAACAAGCCGAACAACATTGGAACCATCAGGAACAATTTCATGCAAATTGCATAATTAGTTACTGCTATAGCCCCGAGCATATTAGCAATAATCACATTATCAGCTTGTCCTTGAACGGCTCCTGCAATCTGCAACACAAAGAACATCCCCCCCACCGTGAAGAGATTTTTTACGATTGAGGTATCTATCTTGCTTAACTGCGGGCGTAAATCTATTCTTAGAAAAAGCAGGAAATGAATATTGCTCCCAAGATAGGCAAGCATAGACCCACTAAGAAAGGCAATCACAAAGCCAATCAGTCCCGCATCCTTTTGGATAGCGATGTACACGAATAGCAGCGATAGCGCCGCCCCTCCCCCAATCCAGAAATTATCCAGATTGCCTTCTTGCAACCCTCTTTGTATTTTCCCGACCAAGGTTGTAAACATGCTTACAAAGAAGAACAACCCGGTGATTATCACAATCCCCTCCAGATCCGATTGCGAGCTTTGTTCTGCCAAGCCAAGTAGTTTGCCCCAAGAGATAAAAGGAAATATCGCCAAAAATAACAGACAACCGGTTAATGAGAGCGCCATCAAACTGAAGAAAGCGGTAGAAACAACTTTAGCCAGATCATCATTTTGTGCGCCACTGGCATGAGAAACTAAGTTTATTACGGCATTGCCAGCCCCACCGTCCATGAAGCCTAGCATAGCCACCAAGGAAGAAACCGCCACCCAAAGACCGTATTGTTCTTTCCCCAAGTAATGCACCGCTAACGGCACCATCAGCAGCGAAACAGCTACGCTCACTATTTTTGCAACAAGCCCCGACCAAGCGGTTTTGATGATTTTATTGCGCCGGTCTTGGGCACGATTCTGTAAGATCATGTTCCTATAGTTGATTGCGCTATAACAACTCGACTATTAGACTTACCCAATCGCCTGACTTAGCTTCAGTAGCATTTAACGAGAATCCGTCACTAATCAATTCCCTGTATCTAGCCCTTGGCAATATAATCGTGTTCATACTTGATTGCTTAGGTATTCATGGTAAGTCAAATTAACTCCTTCTTGTAAACCGGTACTTGCTTTCCAGCTTAATTCGCTAATCCTGGAAATATCTAATACCTTGCGCATCGTGCCATCGGGTTTGGATCTGTCTTGCATGAACTGACCGTTGTAACCTATTACCTCGGCACATATTTCCGCCAGTTTACGGATGGTCAGATCTTCACCTGTACCTACATTAATCAATGGGCATTGATCTGGATTAGTCAAAGTGTTATATCGCTGATCATCTAATGAGGCCAAAAATACCAATGCATTCGCCAGATCATCTACATACAAAAACTCGCGCCTGGGCGTACCGCTACCCCACAGCACCACTTCCGGAGTACCAGTAACTTTTGCTTCGTGTATTTTACGTATCAACGCAGGCAAAACATGCGAATTATTCAGATCGTAATTATCGCCTGGACCATATAAATTGGTGGGCATAGCCGCCAGCCATCTGGTGCCGTATTGACGATTATATGACCAGCACATTTCAATACCGGCAATTTTAGCCAATGCATAGGGACGATTAGTTGATTCGAGCGGACCGGTAAGTAAATATTCTTCTTTGATCGGTTGCGGACAATCACGCGGATAAATACAGGAACTACCTAAAAATATCAGACGGCTTACGCCTGCGGCATAAGCCGCACGGCAAACATTAGATTCAACCAGCAAATTGCCCATCAGGAATTCCACCGGATAACTATTGTTGGCGTGTATGCCGCCGACTTTCGCAGCAGCCAAAAATACAACTTCCGGGCGCTCTTGCTCAAAGAATTGCAGTGTGGCCGCAGCATCTTCCAAATCCAGTTCGGCATGAGTGCGCCCTACCAGATTGGTGTAACCTTGCCGTTGCAGCTCGCGCATAATGGCGCTACCCGCCAAGCCTCGGTGTCCGGCTATATATATTTTGGCGTTCTTATTCATTTTTGATTACTTATTCATGATAATCATAAGCCGCAAAACCATGCTGTTTGACTAACTCGTCGCGCTCTGCACTCTTGAGGTCTTCCCGCACCATTTCCGCTACTAATTCGCTGAAAGTGATTTTCGGCGTCCACCCCAGGTTTGCCTTTGCTTTGCTCGGATCTCCCAACAGCGTCTCTACCTCCGTAGGACGGAAATAGCGGGCATCAACCTGTACAATGCACTGTCCTTGGGCATCATAACCTTTTTCGTTTACGCCACTGCCTTGCCAAGTGACTCTAATGCCCAGCTCTCTCGCGGCAATGTCAACGAATTGGCGCACACTGTATTGAATTCCGGTCGCAATAACAAAATCATCAGGCTTATCCTGCTGTAACATCAACCATTGCATCTCAACATAATCTTTAGCATGTCCCCAGTCACGCAGAGCATCAAGGTTGCCGAGGTAAAGGCAATCCTGCAAACCAAGCTTGATACGCGCTAACGCACGGGTAATTTTTCGAGTAACAAAAGTCTCGCCTCGAATCGGGCTTTCATGATTGAACAGTATGCCGTTGCAGGCATACATACCGTAAGCCTCGCGATAATTGACAGTAATCCAATAGGCATAAAGCTTGGCAACGGCATAAGGAGAACGAGGATAAAACGGCGTGGTTTCCTTCTGCGGCGTTTCTTGAACTAGACCGTAAAGTTCGGAAGTAGAAGCTTGATAAAAACGGGTCTTCTTTTCCATACCGAGGATGCGGATAGCCTCAAGTAGTCGTAATGTACCGATACCGTCGGCATTGGCGGTATACTCGGGAGTATCAAAGCTCACTGCGACATGACTCATCGCGGCAAGATTATAGATCTCGTCAGGCTGGACTTGCTGAATGATTCGTATCAGGTTGGTCGCATCGGTTAAATCGCCAAAATGCAAAAAGAAACGTGCGTCTTTGACGTGCGGATCCTGATAGAGATGATCGATGCGGTCGGTATTAAATAGCGATGAACGCCGCTTGAGGCCATGCACCACATAGCCTTTTTGGAGTAAAAATTCGGCCAAGTAGGCCCCATCCTGTCCGGTAATGCCGGTAATTAATGCGACTTTATTCATTAGCTTAGGTTCTATTATAAGTGTCATCGAAACGCACGATATCGTCCTCTCCCACATACTCGCCACATTGCACCTCGATAATTTGCAACGGAAGAGTGCCGGGATTTTCCAGACGATGCCGGTGGGTCTTGGGAATATAAGTTGATTGGTTGGCCTCCAATTGGATTTCCTGCGTACCGTTAGTAATTTTAGCGGTACCGGAGACGACAACCCAGTGCTCGGAGCGGTGTTTATGCATTTGCATGGAGAGCTTGGCGCCGGGATTGACAATAATAAACTTGATCTTGAAACTGGGGCCTTCCTCCAAGATCGTGTAAATTCCCCACGGGCGATGTACAGTAAGATGCGTTTCAGTCAGATGCGGGTGAGATTTCTGTACCTGCTCGACCAGCTGTTTGATGTCTTCAGTGCGGCTGCGCTCACAAATCAGCGTAGCATCCGCCGTCTGAATCACGGCAATATTCTGCACACCCAACGTAGCCAGAAGGCCATTCGAACTCCAGAGCAGGCTATCTTGAGTATCCAACGTCAGGATGTCGCCTTGTGTGATATTTCCTGATTCATCTTTAGCACGATGTTGATAAATCGACTCCCAACTTCCGAGATCGTTCCAGTCCATCGCGACAGGGACTACTGCCACTTTTTTCGCTCTTTCTGCCAAACCGTAATCAATGGATAGATTCGGCAACTGATCATAAAACGCTTCCACGTCGGTTTTTTCCTGCATTGCAGTTATTACTTTGTGAATTTCAGGCTGATAATGCTGAAGCATTTGCATAAAATCACCTGCGCGGAATACAAACATGCCGCTGTTCCATAAATAGCCGCTTTCAACAAAACGTTTTGCGTTCTCCAGAATCGGTTTTTCAACAAAGCGGGACACATTTAAGATCGGGTTGGCCGCATCCTGTAGCCCCAACGTCTCTCCTGGTTGAATATAACCGTAACCCGTTGCAGGTTCGGATGGTGTTATACCCAGCAATACCAGATAACCCTCCGCAGCCGCCAGTTCGGCTGATCGCCAAGCCGAAAGAAAGCTTTGCTCGTCACCAATAGCATGATCAGAAGGAAAAACGCCGACCACCGCCTCCGGTTCCTGCTTAAAAATCTCCCAAACAGCCCATGCAATTGCCGGCAAGGTGTTGCGAGCGCAAGGTTCGGCTAATACCGCGGCAGGAAGCAGGGCATCGATTTCGGCCAGCTGTCCTTTTACTTCGAATTTATGATCCTGATGCGTGACCGTCAACAAACACCCGGCCTCTACATGTTTGAGTAATCGATATGCCGTTTGTTGTAATAACGTTTGCTCGCCGTTGAGCGGAAGCAACTGCTTTGGGCGTAATGTACGCGAAAGCGGCCAAAGACGACTGCCACTACCTCCGGCAAGAATAATTGCATAGCTATTAGTCATCATCTTATCGGGCATGAGGCGATGTAGGGGCAGTGTGGTATGCCGAAAGTAATAGAGGGAATGTCTGCAAAGAAATTATCAAGGACAAGGTCGACCGAACCACTTGAATCACTAAAACACCTCTTATAATTGCCTTTTCAATATTAAGCATGCTCTTGTTTTACCAAGCTCTATTGGTTATTTAATTGTTTCACAGACCAGCTAACTTTAGCCAGCCTTAGGCTATTTGGCCTAGCCTGAGATATGTTTTGTTGAAGCGCTATTAACAAAATAGCACCATAATCCTGTTTTCACTCCAGCGAAAGAATAAACGCCCATTGGTCTTCGCTAACCGGCATTATCGATAATCGATTACCGCGTCTTATCAGCGCCAGCTCTGACAGCGCCTCATGATCTTTTAATTCTTTTAGAGTGATGGTCCGAGACAAGGTTCTGACATACTTAACATCAACCATGATCCAGCGAGGATGTTCAAGGTCGCTTTTCGGATCGAAATGCTTGTCATCCGGATCGAAAGCGGAAAAATCGGGGTAACCTTCTTTAACGACTTCCATGATGCCGACTATTCCCGGCACATCGCAGTTAGAATGGTAGAAGAAGACCTGGTCGCCTAGCTTCATGTCATCCCGCATCATATTCCTAGCCTGATAATTACGCACGCCATCCCAATGTTCGGTCCGGTTAGGCTTGTTGTATAAATCATTAATTCCGAACGTATCGGGTTCGGATTTCATTAGCCAGTAATTCATGGGGATTTATTATGAGAAGCGGTTATATGGTGCATCTCCCGCCTGCGCCGTAATGTGCTTTCGTCCTTGAACCGGAGGTTCAAGTGGGGACATGGCCGGTACATCAGGCTTCCCGTATAAAACGGGCATGCTCACCAATACTGGTATCCGCCCCCGGGGTAAAAACAGGTTCAGGAAACACCCAGCACACTCTCGAACGCCGCAGGAGATGCAAGACAATAGTTTAGCGTGTTTACTGATTTTCTAAAACGTTTTCTATCTTCTGAGTCATTTTCGCCAGACATTCACTCAACGTCTGGTTGAGCATCGCATTCTGGCTTTTCATTAATTGTAACTCATGAGCCAAATTAAGCGCCGCCATCACCGCAATTCTGTCGGCGCCAGCCACTTTACCGGAATCTCTCATTTGACGCATTTGCGCGTCAAGCTGTTGGGCCGACTGAATCAGGTCGTTTTGCTCGTCTGGTGCACAGGCAATCTTATATTCTTTACCCATGATAGTCAGCAATACAGACTGGGGTCTTTTGTTCATGATCCGTTCTCCATGGCTTTCAACCGGGTAATCATCGCTTCAACACGGGTCCTGGCCAGCGTGGTTTTTTCCAGAAGCTTGGCCTTTTCCCGAACTAATGAATCCTGTTTGGTTTTTAGCGAACTGTTTTCATTTTTTACATTTGTATATTGCTCGATAAGCTGATCTAGCTTGTCTTCGAGCCCTTTTAACTCTAAAGATTGATTTGATTCTGTCATGGTGATACTGGGTTGTTGCGGGGAAACACGTAAAATATGCGCATTACCGAGCGATTCAAGATTAACAAATATTATCCAAGTTAATGATCATGGTAGCATAAGCGATATTTTTAGTCCGCGATAGTGAAATTATTATGTGGGATTTATGACTTACTCGATAATTAATACAATAGTTGTACGTAGCGACGCCGGGCTCTCGGCGGCGCAAGCTCACGGCATGGCCTCAGGCATGTTATGCGCCAATGAGCACTCTCAAAGCACTCAATGGTTAACGGAACTATTCCGCAATGCGGCACCGATAGCTGATGAAGACAAGGCAGTATTAGTTGATTTATTCGAGGAAACACGAAGCTTATTAGCGAGTGATGACTTTGAATTTGACTTGCTGTTGCCGGCAGATGACGACTGCATGGATGCAGGAGGTAGAGCAACGCATGGAGCAGTTGCCGACGCTTTATTGAGCGAGCAGGTCGAGGCGCTAACTTACTGGTGCCAAGGCTTTTTATGGGGCGTGGGTTTTACTCATGCCACCTCCGACCTGTCCAAGGAAGCAAAAGAAATATTAAAAGATATTGTCGAATTCACCAAGCTGGACACCGAGGCTGAAGGCGAAGATGATGAAAGCGATTTCATGGAAATTACTGAATACATGAGGTCGGCTGTTTTACTGCTGCGGAGCGAGTTGAATGACGGAGGTGAAAGGCTCAAGGCAAAAAGTCCAAGGTAAAAACTTTTTTCAACTTTCGTCTTTTATCTTGAACCTTAGACCTTTAACCTGATTTAAAAATGAAACAAAGCGAATTTAAAAAACGCCGCAAACTGTTGATGCAGCACATCGGCAAAGGCAATATTGCATTGATAGGCAGCGCATCCGTTAGGACTCGCAACCGGGACGTGAATTACCCGTTCAGGCAAGATAGTGACTTTTATTATTTGACCGGTTTTAACGAACCCGATTCTCTGGCCGTTTTTATTCCCGGCCGCAAACAGGGCGAATATATTTTGTTTTGCCGCGAATTCGATGAGAAAAAAGCCTTGTGGGAAGGCGCGCATGCAGGTCTTGAAGGCGCTACCACGCATTATAAGGCTGACGATTCTTTTCCGATCGACGACCTGGACGATATTTTGCCCGGGATGCTGGAAGACAAAGGCAAAGTCTATTATCCGATAGGCCGCGATTCCGATCTTGACCACAACTTATTAGTCTGGATAAATCATATCCGCAGCCAGTCCAGAACCGGCGTTACCGCGCCCGGAGAGCTGGCCTCGCTGGAGCACATCCTGCACGAAATGCGGCTATTCAAGAGCCCCGAAGAACTCAAACTGATGCGCCGCGCCGCTGAAGTTTCCGCCAACGCCCATGTTCAAGCGATGCAAAAATGCAAACCCGGAATGTATGAGTACCAGATAGAGGCGGAAATCATTTATCACTTTATCCAGGGCGGTTTGCGTGCGGTTGCTTACCCTTCGATTGTCGCCGGAGGAAAAAATGCCTGCGTACTGCATTACACTGAAAATGCCGACAAATTACAAAGCGGCGATTTACTGCTAATCGATGCCGGCGCCGAATGCGACCATTACGCCGCCGACATTACCCGCACATTCCCGGTTTCCGGAAGCTTTAGCGAGCCGCAAAAACAGCTTTACCAACTGGTATTGGATGCTCAAGCGGCGGCAATCGAACAAATCAAACCCGGCTCGCCATGGCATCTGGCACACGACGCATCGGTTGAGGTACTGACCAAAGGCTTGGTCGCGCTGGGGCTGCTCAAAGGCAAAGTGGTCAAGCTAATCAAGGATGAAAAATACAAACAGTTTTATATGCACAGGATCGGTCACTGGCTGGGCATGGACGTGCATGATGTCGGCGACTATAAACTGGACAAGGAATGGCGCTTGCTGGAACCCGGCATGGTGCTGACCATCGAACCGGGATTATATATTCCCGAGGATTGCCAGACCGTTGACGAGCAATGGCGCGGCATAGGCATACGTATCGAAGACGATGTCCTGGTAACTGCTGACGGGCATGAAATATTAACCGGCGGCGTCCCCAAAACCATTGCGGAAATTGAAAGCTTAATGCAGGCGAGCTGATGCAACATGATTATGATTTATTGATTGTCGGCGGCGGCTTGGCAGGCAACTGCTTGGCCTTGGCGTTAAAAAACAGCGGCTTGACCATTGCGATAGTCGAGGCAAATACCCGCGAACAACATCACAGCTCTCCGGCAGGCGACAGGGCCTTAGCCTTGGCTGCCGGCACCGTAAAAATGCTTGAAACGTTGGGTATCTGGCAAGGCATCAGTCAGGCCGCCACCGCCATCAAAGATATTCATGTTTCCGATCGTGGACACTTCGGCAAAGTCAGGCTTTCGGCGCGAAAAGAAAATGTGGAGGCATTGGGTTATGTCATCACTGCGCGGGATATTGAGACACATGTCGCCAAACTGGTTAGCGAGACCGATATAGAACTGGTTTGCCCTGCCCGGCTGATCGGGCTGATGGCGGGTAACGACGCCGTCAATGTCAGCCTGAAAAGAGAAGATGAGCCGCTAGCTTTAACAGCCAAACTGCTGGTCGGCGCTGACGGCGGCAACTCCTCAGTCCGTAAGTTGCTGGAAATATCCCAGCAAGTTATCGAATATGGGCAAACCGCATTGGTTACGACGGTAAAGTCATCCCTACCTCATAACAATGTCGCATACGAGCGCTTTACCGCTTCAGGGCCCTTAGCCTTGTTGCCGATAGACACCAATCATTGCGCCGTGGTCTGGACGCGCACCAGCGAAGACGCCGATGGGTTAATGTCCGGTAGCGAAACGGACTTTCTGGCCGCGCTTCAACAATGCTTCGGTTATAGACTGGGCCAGCTTGGCTTGGCCGCGCCTCGGCGGGCATTCCCCTTGTCACTGATACGCGCTGAAAAAATGACCGCCGATCGAACCGTGGTTATCGGCAATGCTGTGCATCAGCTGCATCCGGTTGCCGGACAGGGATTTAACTTGGGGCTGCGCGATGTTATGCAACTAGCCGAAATGATCATCAACCAGCATCAGTCAAATAAAGACATCGGCGCTACCGATTTTTTAAAAACTTACGCCGACTCCAGACAGAAAGATCATGACAGAACTATCGGCTTTACCAATAGCGTGGTGCAAATTTTTTCCAACGATTGGTTGGCATTGGCTGCGGCTAGAAACATCGGCCTGGCGGTACTGGATCATATTCCTGCCGCAAAAACATGGCTTGCCCGGCACGCCATGGGCTTGGCCGGGCGCTTGCCCCGCCTTATATAGCCCAATGCAACAGGAGATAGTGCAATGACCGATCGTTATGAAGTTATAGTCTGCGGCGGCGGCATGGTGGGGGCAGCAACGGCCTGTGCCTTGGCACATGGCGGCATCAACGTTGCGCTGCTGGAACGGTTTAACCCGGACAGACAATGGCCGCCGGAACCTATCGATATCCGCGTCTCGGCCCTAACCAAAGCCTCCCAGAATATACTGGAAATGTTGGGAGCCTGGCCTGGCATGGTGCAGCGTGGTGTTTGCGCTTACCGGGATATGCGGGTTTGGGATGCCCGTGGCGGTGGCGAATTGCATTTCGATTGCGCCGATACCGCATTCTCCGAGTTAGGTCATCTGGTTGAAAACAGAGTCACCGTTGCGGCCCTTTGGGATATGCTGGATACATTACCCTCGGCCACGTGCATCACGCCCGCTAAAGTTGTCGATATGCAACTTAACGAAAACGCTCGGCAATTACGGCTGGAAGACGGCCGAATCCTTGAAGCCGACTTGGTGATCGCCGCCGATGGACGCGATTCCGCATTAAGAAAGATGGCGGGCATTGAGGTCACCGGCTGGGAATATCGCCAAGATGGCCTGGTCGCGACAGTAAGCACCGAAAAGAGTCATCAGTTCACAGCCTGGCAGCGCTTTCTGGATGAAGGGCCGCTGGCTTTTTTACCGCTGAAAAACGGACAATGTTCGATTGTCTGGACCCTGAATTCGGAAACAGCAAAAAATCATCTGGCGCTTGCCGATCAAGATTTTCTACAAGTTCTGGAGCAAGCTTCCGACGGAATCCTGGGCAAGATGCTCGGCGTAGGCCCACGTGCAGCATTTCCTTTACGCTTTCAATACGCAAACCGCTATACCGATCAGCGTTTCGCCCTCTGCGGCGATGCTGCCCATGCGATGCATCCTCTGGCCGGACAAGGCGTCAATGCCGGCTTGTTGGATGCCGCCGCAATTGCGGAGCTGATCATCCAAACCAAACAAGAAAAAAGGCCGTTATCCAGTTCGCGCTTTCTACGTCATTATGAACGCTGGCGTAAAGGCGACAATCTAATCATGATGTCGAGCATGGATATACTGAACAAGACTTATAGCGTGACCTCACAACCCTTTGCCAGCCTACGCTCGGCAGGCATGAACCAAGTCAATAACACCTCACTAATCAAAACTTACTTTAACCATTACGCGATGGGCTTACGTGACGATTTACCTAAATTAGCAAAAAGAAATATCTGCTGGTGATCGTCCCAAGCTCACTCTAAGTATCGGGCAGATTTGCAGTTTTTCGAATTAGAATTTTCCCTACCCACCGGCTTCTGGTATATTCCGGGACTAGCTGTACGGTTCCTGCCTGGATTATAGGTAAAAGTTTTACCTGCTGGCCAGCGATGCTTAATTTAAGAGCAATAATTATAAGAAGAAAAATTAATTTTTAAGAGGAGGAGAGCCATTATGACTGAAGGGTTGTTTATATTAACTACTATTTTTGTCGCCTATGTTATTTATGCGGTTATAGGCGAACAGAGAGCAACTGCTAAATCCAAAGCGCCGACGGCAAAACCTGAAACACAGGCCGCAGCCGTGGAACAGCCGAAACCCCAAGTTGCCGTTACAAAAGAAAAACCGGCGACAGTTAAACCGGCAGAAACTAAAACTGTTACCCCTAAGGTCGTAGCAGCAAAAACAGTGCAGCCTGTAACAACCAAACCTACAGCAGGCAAAACAGCTGCCGCCAAAGGAGCGACCAAGACCTCGGCTAAGGCAACTACAGCCAAACCCACAGCCGCTAAAAAAACCACTGCTACTGCCGCGCCACAAAGCACCGGATTAAAAAACCCGAAAACAGGCGAAGTTGCCACGACTTATAGCAACTACAGATTCACCAAGCGCTGGATAAAAGATGCCTTGGTTGAAGAAGGCTTATTGGAAAAGGTCTATACAGCTAATGAGTTGAATGCCCAGACTGATGCCAAAATAAAAGAAGCCATAGCAAACCTGGAAGCCATGGACAAATATAAAGCATAAGGATTAGGTCATTGAAATCGATATAGAAAGGGAGGCTTGGACGGTCTCCCTTTTTTTATAGCTTCAGACAGAAGCGTAGCTCTTCAGGACTCACATGTTGGATTGTCTATCGGCAAACCTTCTACGAGTGGTTTTCATCTAACTTAATCGATATACCATACGTAATGACTTGAATTACTCGGAAACCAATTAGTTATTCTGTTTGAAAACAGAGAGAAGAATAGCTCTAGGCCACAACCACCGCGTTGAAATCGATCCAGGTAAAGTCTTCCTGAATATCCTGGCCCAATTCCAAAATCGTGTCATCTTCTTCATCATGATGCCAGTTCAATAAAACACAGTTTGGATGAGCTTTGGCATATTCGTTCAATAATTCAAACATGCTATAAAAAATTTTAGTACTGACACTATTGAAATACGTGAGCTTAAAATTAAATTCAATAGCATCGCCGTTCAGTGACTTTAAATGGCTTTGCAGTTGCCGAAGAATAGGCCGGAAAAATTCAACGCCATTCTCGGGATAAGCTTCGCCAGACATGCTCAGCATGTTGCTTGAAAATTTGAAGTTAATTTCAGGTGTATCGGAAGTAGCTGCAATGTATATGTCGGTCATGATAGTTCCTCAAATAGTAGCTTTAAGATAAAAGCAAGACAGTTCATTTTCATATCCTATTGCTTCTCTGATAGCGTATTGGATAGGTTCGGCTGAATCTCTTGCCAATGTTAAGAATCCAAGACCCGCACCTTTGCTGATCGTATCGTCGCTGTGCTGGTCATTTTTTAACTGTGTGCGATAAGCTTGCCTGATTTCATCAGCGCTCATTTCCAGAATCGGATCAATCTTCTCGCGTATGCGCCCTTCATGCTGTTTTTGAATAAAATTTGCACAGATAACAAAATACTTGTCTTCTTTCTTTCCGACAATGATCGAGCCTTCCTTGGTATCATCGAAACCAGGCGCACTGGGCGAGTAATGCAGCGCATTTTGTATCATTTCTATGAACGTGGAGAACAGCTTGCGGGACCTGGCTCCCTTTTCATCCTGAATTTGCAGTTTTTGCTTTAACGAGTCACTCATGGTAGTGATAACATTCTGAGAAAGAATGCCGCTGTAATAAAAAACAATACCGTTAGCATCGGCTTCTTCGCGAAATACGGTAAACAGATCGATAAGCATAAAATTTTCCGGTTAATTAGTATCTGAATCCCATCAGGCAAACATCGTCGCGTCGCTTCTGCTTGCCCTGATAGTCGTAATAGGCTTGCATGACAATGGCCTCCTGTTCCGGCATGGGCTTGAGGTAGCTGTCCTGGAGCAAGGCCGAAAAACGTTTTTTACCAAAAGCGATTTTCTTTGACCCGCCAATCTGATCGATAAGGCCGTCGGTGGTTAGATAGATGCACATCCCTTTTACCAGCGAGAGCTCCTGATTGTTCCATTCGTAATCCATCGGCGTATCAACATAACCTACACCCTTGCGATCAGGCTCCATCAACTGTACGTTCGATGATGTGTTGTCGATATAAAATAAAGGGGTTTTGGCGCCTGCATAAGTGAGTGTGTTGTTTTGCGTATTAACCCAGCAGAAAGCCGTGTCCATGCCATCATCGGATTGCCCGTTCTGCTTTGTAGAAAATCTTTCGATATCAAAGCCGTCAGTGGCCGACTGATTTATCTGGCCAAGCGCCTTCTTGACTTTTTTATTCATTATTGTCAGAGCACCGGCAGGGTCATGGCGATTATCTTCGACCAGGATATGATCGAGAAACGAAGCCATGATTAGTGTCATGAATGCGCCGGGAACGCCATGACCGGTGCAGTCGATCAACGCGAGAAAGAACCCGTCATCGAATTTCTTGCAGAAATAATAATCGCCGCCTACTTTATCGCGCGGCTCCCAATGCATGAAATAGTCCTGCAATACCGCACTCATATCTTCTCTTGACGAGCGCAGGAAAGACTTTTGGATAACGCTTGCGTAATTGATGCTCTCGGTAACGAGCCGGTTCTTTTCCGCCTGTAAAAAAGATACGACTTTAACCAAATCTTCGCCGTTACCTAGACCCAGATAATCACCATTTTCATCGATGATAATAAATCCATCATTCAGCGTTTTTCGGCCGGAACCCAACACTTTAAAGCTGAGCTCTTGAATACTCATATTCCGGTCAACAACAAGC
>CAZJOY010000002.1:0-57393 GCA_964547705.1 uncultured Methylobacter sp.
TCGCAATACAACGTCGGCGCACAAACACGCCGTACCGGTAATGTTGCTTTTTACAGTGAAGACCGATTGGAAATCCATCCGCATGATGCCGAAGATCGTGGCGTAAACACCGGCGATTGGGTCGGCATTAAAAGCCGCGCCGGCGAAACCGTATTGCGCGCCTTGGTTACCGATCGTGTACAGCCGGGCGTTGTTTATACCACATTCCATTTCCCTGAATCCGGCGCCAACGTGATCACGACCGACAACTCAGACTGGGCGACCAATTGCCCAGAATATAAAGTAACAGCCGTGCAAATTACCAAAGTCAGCCAAACTTCGGAATGGCAACAGCAATACAACGCGTTTTCGGAAGAGCAACTTGAACTGCTAGATCAAGGAATCAGCAATGACTGACGGCAATGCCGTCGGTTTTCGGCTGCATGGCTACAGGAAGTAGCCATGCAAGAAGCTATCGCCGAACAGTTACCATTGGAATTGGGCTGGCCCAGTTATCAACAAATCACCGTTGATCGCTGGCGAGACGGCCAGCATGACCAACGGCAAGACTACATTGCCGAAGAAGTGCCGATTTCCCTGATCTACAACGGGGTACCGCATGTCGTGATGCTGGCAACCCCAACCAATCTTGAAGAATTCGCGCTGGGTTTCAGTATTACCGAAGGCATTATCAAAAGTCCGCAAGAGTTGTTATCGGCGCGGGTTTATAACCGCTCAAACGGTATTGAAGTCCAGGTGAAAATTCCCGACCAACGCTTCCAGTGCATGTCCGACAAAGGCCGTAACTTAACCGGCCGTACCGGCTGCGGCTTATGCGGTGCCAGCACTCTAAAACAAGCCATCCGCCAGCCGAACCCGGTTAACGGCGGCTTGACCGTATCTGCCGCCGAGTTGCGCTCCGCTCTAACAGACATCAAACAACACCAAAAACTGAACCAGTTAACCGGCGCCGTTCATGCTGCTGCCTGGGCTGTTCCCGGACAAGGCATATTGGACATCAGGGAAGATGTAGGCCGGCATAACGCGCTGGATAAATTGATAGGTTTTTTATTGCGTACCGGTAAGGACTTGTCCGCAGGCTTTATCGTCGTTACCAGCCGCGCCAGTTATGAAATGGTACAAAAAACCGCATGGATCGGCATTACGCTGCTCGCAGCCATTTCCGCACCTACCGGATTAGCCATACGTCTGGCTAATGAGGCAGGCCTCACCTTAATCGGTTTTGCCCGTGATGATCAACATGTGATTTATACCCATCCGCAACGCTTAACCCATAGCAACTCTCTGTAATTAACAATGAAAATAGAAAGACTTATTAAAATGGCTAATGACATAGGCAACTTCTTTAACTCGGAACCCGACAAAGAAATCGCTGCGGAAGGCATAAAAAATCACATTTTAAGATCATGGGATCCAAGAATGCGTAAAGCGATTATTGCCTATTGCCAAGAAGACGGTGCTGAATTAAACGACTTGGTCAAAGCGGCTATCAGTAAGCTCCCTGCTTAAAAGTCATACTCCCTTTTGCGATATCTGGCAGAGAGCTTTTGCCAGATATCGCTACGAATACTTTAGGCTTCGCGAGCGTTATCAGCGATGGTGCATCTAAGCTAAAGTTCAACAGCACTTTATAATCTGAGCATTACCGTTATGGACGACGTGCACAACTAAACCGGCTTCCCCAATAACGGTTCTTAAGACTGGACAGCATCACTTTTCCGGAACGCCGGCTAGGCGCATGAATAAAATCATCATTATTGACATAAATACCGACATGAGAGAATGGCTTGCCGTCGGTATTAAAGAAAACCAAGTCGCCGGAATGAATATCGTTTTTTGGAACCTCCGTAAGTGACTGGGCCATTCCCTGAACTGTACGCGGCAGAGCGATTCCTTGACGTTCATAGACATGCTTAACAAAACCGCTGCAATCGAACCCTTCCTCGGGTGAGCTTTTACCATAACGATAAGGCGCACCTTGCAAACTCAGCGCATAACTGACTACTGGCGAACGATCTGCAACAACGGGTTTGGTTTCAGGGGTACTGGCGCAACCGGAAAATAAAATTATCGTAGTGAGCAAAGCACCCCAGATAAAAAAACAGCAATAGTTTTTAGTGGTGAACGTGTTCACAAATCCATAATCCTTGACGAGTAGAAATTCCTATAAGAATAGGCTATTGCATTGAAATTACAATCATCCTCGCACCAAACCTCGCGTCCAGATAGAATAGCCGGCTTTCACCTCGTATTGAGACAACTTTTATGAAAATTAAAGCTGAGTTGAGCAGCTTGTCTGCTCAAACGAAACTTATGCCCTTTGGGTATAAGGTCTTTGTTATCTGCCTATGCCTGTTTGCTTCATACAGTAGCTATGCCGCGGAAAAAACCGTTATTCGCATTGGTGTTCAGGCTTCCGGCACGGTCGATTGGGAGTTGGCGGCCTTGCAAGATAATAAGCCGGCTGATTTTCAGCTGGACATACAACGCCTAGCCAATACCGAAGCCGGCAAAATTGCTCTACAGTCCGGCGCTGTCGATATGATTGTGTCCGACTGGATTTGGGTTTCCAGAATGCGATCTACCGGTTCCGATTTTACTTTTTATCCTTATTCGAATACCTCGGGTGCTTTGGTTGTGGCAAAAGACAGTCCTATCCATTCGGTAGCAGACCTCAAAGGCAAACGTCTGGGAATTGCCGGGGGCGAGCTGGATAAAAACTGGCTATTGCTACAGGCTTTGGCCGGACAAGAACAATTGGACTTGAATGCTTCGGTGGAAAAAGTTTTCGGCGCGCCGCCTTTAATCAATGAGCAAATCAAACAAAATCGCATCGATGCGGCCCTGACTTTCTGGCATTTTGCCGCCAAACTTGAAGTTCAGGGTTATCGTCAGATCATTGACGGCAAAGGTATTTTAAGAGGCTTAGGCATTCAGGAAGATGTCCCTAGCCTGGGTTATGTGTTCAAGCAAAGCTGGGCAAATGCTCATAAGCAGGCAGTGAACAGTTTCGTTAACGCCAGCAAACAGGCTAAAAATCAGCTGTGTACATCCGATAGCGCTTGGCAAAAAGTCATTCCGCTAACCCAAACCGACGATTCAGCCACTCAAGCCAAATTGCGCCAGCGTTATTGCGAAGGCGGCGTTGAGCATTGGGGGGAAGCGGAACAGTTAGCGGCAGGCCGCATTTATACGATGCTCCGCAAACTAAGCAACAATCAGCTAACAGGACAATCAGAGAACCTGCAACCCGGTACGTTTTGGTCGATTGAATAATTTGAGTAATTTTAAGCGTTTTTTGCCAGCCCTATCATTACTGGCTTTTTTGGCACTTTGGCAAGGATTGGCCATCTATTTAAACAGTAATACGCTACCGACTCCGGAAGCGGTCGCCAAAGTTTTCTGGCAAGGCTGCGTGTCAGGACAACTGCCGTTCCACTTAGGCGTTACCTTGCTGCGGCTGTTGGTCAGCTTTACTATTGCGATGCTGTTAGGTTGTGCGATTGGCATAGTGCTGGGCCGCAATAAAAAACTCGATGCGTTTTTTGATAACTGGCTGGTGATTTTTCTAAATGTCCCGGCGCTGGTCACGATTATCCTGTGCTATGTCTGGTTTGGCTTGGTTGAATCGGCAGC
This sequence comes from uncultured Methylobacter sp., assembly GCA_964547705.1. Lineage (GTDB taxonomy): Bacteria > Pseudomonadota > Gammaproteobacteria > Methylococcales > Methylomonadaceae > Methylobacter_A. Next base: position 3,637 of record CAZJOY010000002.1, read on the forward strand.
GATACTCGCGGTCGTTATCAACAAATTACCCAACGTCATTGTCACGATTCGCGAAGGCACTCGCGCATTAGACCAGGACCTACTGGAAATGGCGCGCTGTTATCGTTTCAGCAAGCGTAAAACCCTGGTTCATGTTATTTGGCCGCAATTACATCCGTTTGTGATGGGCGCAACGCGCTCAGGTCTGGCCTTAATCTGGAAAATCATTCTGGTAGTTGAATTATTAGGCCGCAGCAACGGCATGGGCTATCAGCTGCATTTATTCTTTCAACTGTTCGATGTTGCAAATATTCTGGCTTATACGATCGCTTTTGTTGCAGTCATCCAGCTGATAGAGCTGCTGGTCCTAAAACCGTTGGACAGAAAAGCATTGCGGTGGCGCCGATGACCGACATTCAAATCAATATCAAAAATAAAACTTATCCGGCCGCAACAAGCCCAAGTATCAACAACCTTAGACTATCGCTAAAATCCGGGGAGTTTGTTTGCCTAGTCGGCCCGTCTGGCTGCGGTAAAACCACGCTATTGAATATTATTGCCGGTCTGGATGATGATTATGATGGCGAGATTCTAAGTTGCACAGGCTCTCAACCGGTTTCGACAGTTCTAACCTCCATGAATGGAGGAAACGCCGACGTCTGCCGGGAGCCGTCGCAGTCGCCCTCCCTGAACGTCGTTGGACAGAAACACACGCCACCAAAAATCGGTTACATTTTCCAAAATCCGCGCTTGCTGCCTTGGCGGACAGTTAGGGAAAATATCGAACTGGTATTGGATGACAATCAGTCGCCGGAAATTATTGATGCATTGCTTGAGGATATGCAGTTAACGCAGGCTCAACATGTTTATCCCGAACGATTGTCATTGGGCATGAGCCGGCGAGTCGCGATCATCAGGGCGTTTGCTGTGGATCCTGAAGTATTGCTGATGGACGAGCCATTTGTATCGTTGGATGCGCCAACGGCAAGACAGGTCAGGGAACTGCTGCTAAAACTGTGGCAACTGCGTCCGCACACAGTTTTATTTGTGACTCACGATCTACGTGAAGCTATTGCGCTGGCTGATAGACTGGTATTTTTATCTAAATCACCGATGCGAGTCGTTAGCGAGATCACGGTGCCTATCGCTCGAAGTGAACGCGACAATGAGCTTGCTATTGAATCATTCAGGCAACAATTGCTACAAAACCATCCTGAAATAAAGCAACTTTTATGACCGTTTTGCAGCTCGAAAAACAGTTGCGAATTCACCTAAAATATCTGATACTCTTTGGCTATCAAGCCTTGTTATAGAGGATTCACGTCAGGCGGGGCTTGTTGTACAAACTACCCAAGGTTAATATCATATGAAAAAAATAATTATCTTAGGCTTGACGACTGCTTTTATTGGACTGACTTCATTAAATGCATCTGCCGGAGCGAGCGATGCTCAATATCCTGCGGCAAATTTTCAACCTAAAGTCATTTATATAGACAAAGATTTAGTTAAATCATCACCTGCGACATCCGACTCAACCAGATGTCCCCCTCAAAAAGCCGAAGAGAAAGTCGCTGAGTTTGACCCTAAATACCCGGCCGCCAACTTTGTACCGAAAGTCATCTATCCATAATCTGGCTTTTAGGAAATGCGTCCTTACCGGACTTGCACTTCTACCGGCCTGCCATCGCTCTTCCAGGCAAAAAAAGGGGGTTGAACTTATCAATCCCCGCTATGGAACATCAAACCTTGCTGGATGCCTCAACAAACTCAACGTTAAAGATAGTTAAACAACGACAATTGCTTTACCTTTCCAAAAGCCTGCTGAGCCGCTTGCAACGCAGTGGATTGTAGTTGAAACTTACTGATTGCATCCGCGTAATCAAGATCCTGAGTCTGAGAAAGCGTTGTTTTGGTATCTAATATAAACTTGTCATTTTGGTTTTCCTGGTCGGTTAAATTATTCAACCTTGTACCGACGCTGGTTCTTATCTCTAAAATATTATTTTTTGCGGTATCAATATCGGTTAAAACATTGCCAAGCTGGCTTTGGAAAGTCTGTGCATCCGCCCCTGCCATACTTTGACCATTTGTAAACCCGGCATCTGTTAAAAATGATCCGGTAGTATTATTAATTTGTATGCTGGAGGTTGTGCCTGTGGCGACTGAAACAAACTCGATTCTATTACCATTGTTCCGTGCTTGAATATCGCCGCCAAAGCCGCCTGCTACAATCTGCGCGTTAATCTCGGTGGCAACATTATCGACACTGGTAAAATTTTGCCCGCTCAAGTCTATTGATGCGGTAACCCCTCCACTGCCGACCAAATCAAATTGAGTTGTAGACGAAGTATAATCCAACCCATACCGCAGAAACCTGTCACCGGTAATTTGAGCAGGAGTAGCATTAAAATTGGAACTCAACGCATCGGATAGCGATTTTAAGGTATTAAATAGGCTACGGTTGCCGTTCTCGTCAGCAGCCGGACTACTCGATTTTATGTTTGTGAATATATTGGCACCTAAGTCGCCATCAGCCACTTGTCTGGTTGGGCCAATTTGCAAAGCCCTTTGCTCAAAAGCGCCTTGATAATCATAATTGCCGGTTACAGCATTTTTCACAAAAGCAGGTACGCCCGAAAGATTACCTGAAAAAATAAATTCGCCATTGGCGTTTTGGGTATTCGCGACGCCGGCCAGCTGCTCAATCAATTGATCTATTTCGTTTTTAATTCCCAGCCTGTCACTGCTATTTAAAGTATCGTTCATGGCCGCAATAGTCAGTTCCTTGGCTCGATCCAATATGCCGCCTGTAGTCGCCAGTGCAGATTCCTCAATATTCAATCGCCCGCGGGTTGTGTCAATGTTAGCTTGATACTGTTCTGTTTTTGCTATTATTTTGTCGTAATCCAATATTCTTGCCGCAGCCGATGGATCGTCGGCAGGTACGGCTACTTTAAGGCCGGTACTTAATTGCTGTTGCAGGTCGGACAGTTTGCTTTGCTGGCTGGACATCCCATTAATACTACGTTGTTGTGCCCATACTGTTGAAATTCTCATCGTCATGGTCATCGTCGTTGCTCCTATCTAATTGCGCCTATCAACGTATCAAAAATGGATTTGGATACAGCAATTGATTGCGCAGCGGCCTGATAAGCTTGTTGAAACTTGATTAAGTTGGCGGCTTCCTCATCCAAATTCACACCTGACAAACTCTCTCTGGCCCCTTTTGCCTGATTTAATAAGGTTTCTTGCGATGAAGAACTCAGTTTAGCTGACCGCGTCAATGTTCCGACACCTGAAACAATTTGTCCATAGGCGTCATTAAATGAGGCGCGCCCTCCCAACATTCCCATTTTATCCTTGAGATTTGCCAGCAGCAGTGCGTTTCTATTATCTCCAGGCATAGGACCATTGATGGTGACATAAACAGGGTTGCCCAATGCATCTACAACCGGATTATTTAATGCGTCAAGTTTTTGTATGGGCAGTTTGGTCACCGGATCAATTTCAATATTGGTAGCTGCCGCGATTTTTTTCGGGTCGGTAATATTGACGCCAATGTTCTGGGCGGCGCTGTAAGTTGGTCTGGCTACAAATTCATCGCCAACCGATATGGTTTTGATCCCGCTTACATCAACCGTCATATCAATGCCCGGCAAGGCGGTCATATCGATATTTGCCGGTTGAGTCGCTGCAAACGACAAAGTAAAAACGCCTGTAGCCGGTACAGTATCAGTAGCCGTAAGGTTAATCACCTGATTATCGCGAAGCCTGGTCAGAGTGTAGTCGACCCCGCCGCCGGCATTAACGTAAGTCAGTTTAAAATCGCTAAAATCCAGGTTTCCCGCTGCCGATGGATTGACGTTTACATCCTGAAAATTAGCCGTAACGACTGCATCGCCGGCATTAAGCGGATCCTCTGCAACCGGAACAGCAGTACCGGCAAAGTTGAATAAATCTAGCCCTGCAACGCCGTTCAGGTCGAAGCCATTTTTATGCACGGCATTAACCTCCATTGCCAAGCCTGCGGCAACCTGACCCAGTTTTTGCTGCGCTGGGTCAAGCACTTCATCGCGAAATCTTAATGCGCCTCCCAAAGAACCGCCATTGATCTGGTTGCTTATATCGATGGTGCCGTTAACTGTCTTAATCCCAATTTCCAACTTATTTGGATCGAGTTGAGACTGAAATGTAGTGAATGAAGAGGCCCCACCGTTAAGAACCAGCGCTTGTCCAGTACCAATAAAAACACTGGACGAACCATCTTTCTGAGGAATTACCGTGACATTGACTATTTCCGCTAACTTTGACAACAAGGCATCCTGCTTATCCAACAAGTCATTAGGTTGTTTCAAGCCTTGAGATTTGCCTAAATTTGCCGAGATTTGCACGTTAAGATCGGCTATTGAAACGGCCAAAGAATTAATCTCGTCAATCTTGGCGCTCACATCATTGTTATTCAGTGCGCGTATCTCTTCAAATCTGCCGTTTATCGTATTGAAGCTGTGCGTTAAAGTGCCTGCCTCGGACAACAATACTTGCCTGGCAGGGATTGACGCTGGATCGGATGACACACTACTTAATGCGTTAAAGAAACGATTCATGACAGGAGCCATACCTGTACTGGCATCGGCCATGATATTGTCAACGCTGGTAGCCAGTTGATAGTAACGGTCTGCTTCTGAAGAGGTTGAGATACTGGAAGTCAATTGCTTATTAATAAACTGGTCATAAGTACGGGCAATATTAGTAATATTTACGCCTTGCCCGATATATCCATGACCGGTAAATACCGAGGAGTTTGTGGCCAGTTCCACTCGCTCGCGGCTATAACCCTCTGTATTGACATTGGAAATATTATGCTGCGTAGTCTCTAATGCACGCTGGGCGGCCAGTAAACCGGTCAATGATGTTGATAATAATCCATTCATGATAGCGCCCCGTTCTGAAGACTAGATGCCAAATTTAATCCGATCATTGATTCATCGCCACGATTACATCAGGCTCAAATTCAGCCATCGTATTGCCTTGGTAAATGCTCATTACCTTATCGGCATATTTCGGATCGGTTGCATAGCCGGCCCGCTGTAATTCATGCATATATTGTTCCGCATTACCCACTTTTTTAAGTGCATCGCTATAACGCGGGTTATTTTTTATAAAGTCTACGTAGTCCCTAAAACTTTCCGCAAATGAATCATAGGATCTAAATCCGGCATTAACTTTTTTAGCAATACCTTGGTCGAACTCCAGTGTAGCCACTTGCGCCTGTTTGCCCTGCCAGCTTTTATCGGCTTTAATGTTAAATAAGTTAAATGTATTACTGCCGTTGCCGTTCTTTATCACCGAGCGTCCCCAACCGCTTTCCAGCGCAGCTTGCGCCAAAATAACCTTGGGTTCCACGCCCAGTTCTTTGGCAGCCTGTTCGGCATAAGGATGCAAACGTCTGACAAACTCTTCTGCAGACTGTATCGACTGTATGTGCTCATCCTTTAGTGCAGTACTCGCTTGCCGAGTATGACTCGTATTGAATGGTATTTCGGTCATCTCATCAAGCGGAGTTCTCTCTTGCATGTAAGGAGTCACGTGAGCTTGTCCTTCTTCAGAATTGATAGCGGAGCTGCCGGTTTTTCCGCTTACCTGCCGATTAGCCACTTCCTGCTCCGCCCTGCTTGATGATATAGCGCCCGATCTATTCAGATAATCTTCAATATCTTGTTTTTCGTTTTTAGGTTTATCGGGGCTTAGTTGCTTGACGATCAAGTCAGCCAAGCCAACGCCGGGAGAGCTCGACAAATGCAGGGCTAGCTGCTGATCGTACATTTCGCTATAGAATTTACTTTGGTCGCTATCCATAGCGCCATCAGCCAGCTTTGCTTCACGCATACTTTTAAGCACGTTATTTAGAAAGATCGATTCGAATTGCTTGGCAACTTCTTTCAATGCTTCCGGCGAATCATTTCGTGCTTGGTTTTTTAATTTAGCCAAACCGGAAAAGTCGGTATAAACATCGGTATTTTGTGCATTTAACATAACAGCAACCTCCGCCTAAATAATGCGCTTAAAAGCCGGCATCTTTAGATAACCATTAACTCGGCATGTAAGGCGCCGGCTGATTTCAATGCTTCAAGGATAGCGACCAAATCGCTAGGTGCAGCACCTACGTTATTGACTGCCTTCACAATTTCATCCAAAGAAACGCCGGGATTAAATACGAACATGTGATTTTTTTCTTCTTCAATCTTTACGTTGGATTTTGGCGTAACCACCGTCTGACCATTGGAAAATGCGTTTGGCTGGCTGACCTTAGGATCTTCGGTAATAGTAACGGTTAAACTACCATGGGACACCGCCGCTGGCTGTACCCTGACCTTACCGTTAACAACGACAGTGCCGGTGCGGGAATTAACAATAACTCGCGCCGGGGCATCATCAGGAATAACCATCATGTTTTCGACTACTGAAGCAAATGTCACTTTTTGATCGGGATCTACCGGCGCATTAACCCTAACAGAAGTCGCATCGATCGCTTTTGCCGTATTAGCGCCCAATACCTTGTTAATAGAGTCTGCCATACGGTTGGCCGTAGTGAAATCCGAAGTATGCAGGTTAAAGATCAACGCATCGCCTTCAGCAAAAGAAGAGTTAACAGTGCGCTCAACGGTTGCCCCGTTAGGGATGCGGCCCACGTTGGGATTATTAACTGTAACGCTTGAACCGTCTTGGCCCGATGCGCTTAAACCGCTTACAACCAGGCTACCCTGAGCGATAGCGTAAACTTGTCCATCAGCTCCTTTCAACGGACTCATTAACAACGTGCCACCTCTTAAACTTTTTGCGTCCCCCAGGGAAGAGATGGTGACATCAATGGTTTGACCTGGCTTGGCAAATGCAGGCAGTTCCGCCTGAATGGAAACAGCCGCAATATTTTTTGCTTTAGGATCGATGCCCGGTGGTAAGGTCAGGCCAAGACGCGCCAACATACTGCGTAAGCTTTGCCCGGTAAATGCCGTTTTATCGCCGGATTTATCCAGACCCACTACCAAACCGTAGCCTACCAGCTGATTGCTGCGTACTCCATCTATAGAGGCAATGTCCTTAATGCGCTCAGCATAAACCACTCCGCTGTAGGCAATGGCTAGAAGGAGTAATAAAACAGAGGGCTTATATATTGTGTTCATGTCAAAAATCCTGATTTTAGAATGGGAACCATGCGCTTTGGAGAATTCTTGATAGCCAGCCCATTTTACTGGCATCCGCCATGGCGCCTTCACCTACATACATAATGGTTACGTCGGCCACTTTGTCTGAGGAAATAATATTGGAGGAGTTTATATCTACCGGCCTGACAATACCGGATAACCTGATAAATTCATCACCCTGATTTAAGGTGACTCTTTTTTCGCCCCGTACACTTAAATTGCCATTCGGCAGCACATCGACAACCGTAACGGAAATGTTACCGCTTAAGCTATTGCTTTGATCGGCAGCGCCCGCCCCTTTAAATTCTTTTGTTGACTGCAGTGTAGTGGTAGGACTTTGCCCCGTGAAAGCAGATGCGGCAATCCCAAACATCGAAGGCGCCGAAGCTGACATCGTAGTATCTTTTTTTGTATTAAGATCATCGGCCTTTTTCGCCTGAGTATCTTCCTTGAGTGTAATGGTCAGAATATCCCCAATCCTTTTTGCCGTATGGTCCTCAAACAGACGCATATCGTAACCGGACTGATAGATTGATCCGCTGTTTTGTACCGGAGGCCTTAAGTCGGCCGGTGCAACCGGAGCAAATGTAGGATCTCTTTGTGGTATTGGTGTACAAGCTTCTAACATGGACAGCATGATTGCAAGGATGCAGGAAGCAGGTACCGAACGTCCCTTCAAGCCACGCATGAAGCAGGTGCCGAAGGAGCTGTGGCAACCAATTGCCATTAAACCGAGTTTTTGAGTCATCATGCCATCTCTCCTGACTTATAATTGCTGCGTTATAAAAGACAGCATCTGATCAGCTGTTGAAATCGCTTTGGAATTCATCTCATAAGCCCGTTGAGCTTCGATCATGCTGACCAACTCCTCAACAACATTGACATTGGAAGTTTCCAAAGAGCCTTGGTTCAAAGTCCCATATTCGCCTTCTCCAGGTGTTCCCACTATCGGCGCACCACTAGAGGCAGTTTCACGGTAAAGGTTATCGCCAACCGCTTGTAAGCCGGTAGGATTGATAAAATTGGCCGTCTGGATTTGCCCCAATTGTTGGGTCACTCCAGCGACTACAGCGGACACCGTACCGTCAGTGCCGATAGTGATACTTTCAGACGTTGCCGGCACTGTAATTGCCGGATTCAGCGGCATCCCGCCAGAGGTAACTATCTGCCCCGTTGAATCTAATTTTAAAGAACCGTCACGGGTATAATTGGTATCGCCGTTGGGCATTAGAATTTGCAAGAACCCCCGGCCATTAATTGCCACATCCAGTGGATTATCCGTTTGTTGAACATTGCCCTGACTATGAACTTTTTCGGTTGAAACCGTTTTAACACCGGTACCCAACTGAGTCCCCGTTGGATTTTGAATATTTTGCGTGGTATCACCACCGACTTGGCGAATATTCTGATACATAAGATCGTCAAACATTGCCCGATCTTTCTTGAATCCGGTAGTATTTACGTTGGCCAGGTTATTCGAAATAACCGCCATTCTTGTCTGCTGGGCGTCCAGACCGGTTTTAGCTACCCATAATGAGCGTTCTGTCATGATAATCTCCTTCGTGCCAATTTATTGCCTCACTTAAATTCAAAGCATGATGCGTGCCACTTTTTTCAACGATACCGAACCCTTTTCTCGGCACAAAAAAAAGCCGGGCAAAAGCCCGGCTTTTTAAAAACAAACGACATCTATACTTTTTATCCTATTTGCATCAACTTGGCGCTCGCCGCCGAGTTCTCATCCACGCTCTTCATGACCTTGGTTTGTAACTCGAAATTTTTTGCCAACTCAATCATTTCTGTCATTGCTGCAACCCCGTTAACATTGCTGCCTTCTAAAACACCTGAATTCAAGCTGACATCAGCATTAGCGACTAACGGTTGGCCATTTTTAGTGTGCAGCAAACCATCACCCTGCTTTTCTATATCTTTTATGTCAGGCTTAACCAGCTTGATCCTGTCAATCTGTATCGTAGTCGTCGCGTTACCGGACCCCATTGGAATAATGCTTATCGTACCGTCACTGCCTATGGTCACCTTTTCTGCCGGCGGAATACTAATCGGTCCATTTTGTCCCAGTATCTGCAGCCCCGCACCGTTTTTCAATAAACCTTCCGGAGTAATACGAAGATCGCCGGCACGGGTATATGCCTCCTTACTATCGTAATCTCCTCCCTGGACGGCAATCCATCCCTCGCCATTGATGGCCACATCCAAATCGCGGCCGGTGGTCTGCATGGCGCCAGGCATGAAATCGGCGGCAGGTTTTTCTATCATTGCATAAACCCGAGTGGGGTAACCCGCGCCTGTTACAGGCCGACTACGGAACCAGTCCAAATCGGATTTGAAACCGGTTGTCTGCATATTCGCCAAATTATTGGCGTTTGAGTTCTGCGCCTGTAACGATTGTTTGGCGCCACTCATTGCAATGTATAAACTCCGATCCATGACTGCTCCCCTCTACCTTAAAACCAGAACTTTAAAACAAAATAACAGCAAGTATCGTTCCAATAAATCAAGTTTCAGCCTCTTCATTACGCACGTAAGATAGTTTCTATCAGGGTTTTTTCAGTGGTAATGGCTTGAGAATTAGCCTGATAAGCTTGCTGTGCCACAATCAACTTAACCAGCTGTGCGGATATATCCACATTGGAGCCTTCCAGGGCTGATGACTGCACAGTTCCAAAATTGTTATCGCCACCCGCGCCGTAAATAGGTTGCCCGGAACTTGAGGTTTTAGCCCAGGTAGTATCGCCTAATTTGGCTAATGCCTGGCTGCTTTGAAACCGCGCCAATGCCACCTGCCCTAAAGCCTTGGAACCACCATTGCTGTATCGTGCGAATACCACACCTGTACCGTCAACATCAATGCCTGTCAGATTACCGGCAGGCAGACCGTCTTGCGTTAGCGCATTGACACTAAAAGGCGTTGCCGTTTGGGTTGTATCGGCATACTCCAGGCTAAATGCCATCGGATCAACCGATATATTTGGATCGATCAGCGATAAATCAATAGAACCAAAATCCACCTTGGTCGCAGTAACGCCACCGACCGTATCAAGCAACCCTGTTGCAGTGAAAGTCAATGCTACAGGAGTTCCTGCGGTATAAGGCACTTGGGGAGGACCGGCCCCCTCCACTGTTGATGCCGGCGCCGCTGCCGGCGGTACCGCAGGCCCCCCTGTTGTAATACCAAAATTGTCGACAAACAAATAGGCATTCCATGAATTAGGTGTCGTCGAATCTTTTACATAATAAGTCGATGCAATATGTGCGTTACCCTGAGTATCGTAAGTCGTAACCGATGTCATATTGTTATAAGACAATGGATCCTTAGGATCAAACGTTGTATTGGTCGGATTATTCGCAGCCCCGTTGAGGTTCAATCTCATCGAAATATTTGTCGTGGCGCTGGGTAAACCTTGGGATGTATCAATCGTCAGCGGTCTAAAAACCCCGGTACTAAAACCCTCGGCGGCAGTCGTGCCGTTAGGTGCAAAAGCCAATAAATACTTACCTTCGCTGTTAACGACATTACCGTCACTATTTAACTGGAATGCACCATTACGGGTATAGGCCGTAGGAACTGAAGGATCGACTGGAGCGGTCGGATTATTTGGATCGGGAAGATTCACGCTATCCGACAATACAAAAAAACCGTTGCCGCTCACGGCAAGATCAAGACTATTTTGGGTTGCTTCAATATTACCCTGATTAAATTGCTGGGCCACTTCGGTAACCCTGACCCCGGAACCCGGCTGGGTTTTACTGACACCGGAGAGACTACTGGCATACACATCCGCAAATTCGGCACGTGATTCTTTAAATCCGACAGTTTGCGAGTTGGCAATATTATTGCCGGTTACCTGTAAATTTGTTGATGCGGCTTTTAAGCCGCTTAATGCTGTTGCAAAACCCATGTTACACCCCCAATCCTAAATAATTTGTTTAATCTGATTGAAATCAACACTACCTAATCCGGTCAAATTGACCTTAACTCCTTTACCGCCACTCCCCATGCTGACGCTGTCAACTTGCGATCTAATATCTGTGTCCAGTGTGGTATTTTTTCCGTCAATATAACCTGTTGCTTGAATTTTATAGACGCCGGGCTTGGCCGCGACCTTATTGGCATCCAGCCCATCCCAGACAAAAGGCACTTTTCCTGAGCTCTGAGCGCCTAAGTCCTCTTCACGTACAACTTCTCCTGTAGAAGCATTAGTTACTTTGACATGAACGCTGGTTGCGTCGCCGGATAAATTAATATCACCGGATATATTTCCATCCTTTTCCAGCAGGCCCTTTGTTCCCGGTGTAGATACGTATCGTCCCACTAAACTCGATGCCTGCAATGCTTGGCCGGAGGTGATTGATCCGGAAAAATCACTAAATGACTTTTGCAAGTCCTGAATTCCGGAGACAGTCCCAAACTGCGCCATTTGCGTTATAAATTGAGTGTTCTCCATCGGTTTTGTAGGATCTTGATGGGTCATCTGCGTGGTCATCAATTTTAAAAAGTCCTCCTGCCCTAATGTGTTTTTTTTAGGGGTTGTTGTCGACTCTTTTTTGGGGGTAACGGTTAACCTGCTGTAGTCATTTGTTGTTGTATTTTGAATTGCCATTGTTTATCCCCCTTACTGTCCCATTTTTAAAGTCTGAAGCATCATTTGCTTTGCCGTATTCAATACTTCTACATTATTCTGGTAAGAGCGAGACGCTGACATCATGTTGGCCATTTCTTCAACCGTATTAACGTTTGACTTAAAAATAAAACCGTCTTTATTGGCCATAGGATGATTTGGAGCGTATTCCATAACAGGAAGAGCTTGGCTTTCGACAACACCCAACACGTTGACCTTGCTCGTCGCATTCTGCTTATCCATCGCTTTATTCAATTCAGCGGCAAACACCGGCTGTCTGGACTTATAAACCTCTGTTTCGCTGCTGCCGACACTGTTCGCATTCGATATATTACTTGCGACCAGATTGAGTCTTAACGATTGAGCATTCATGCCGCTACCGGCAATATCAAATATACTTGAAGCCATGACTATTGCCCTCTTAGTGCGGTCATCAGACCTGAAAAGCTGTCCTTAACGAACTGTAAACTGGCTTGATACTGCACCGCATTTTCAGCATATTTAGCTTGTTCGATATGAGCTTCGACAGTATTGCCATCTAATGACACCTGACTGGGATTCCGGTACATAACATTAGCCCCGAATACTTGTTGTTGTGGCGGCGCAATATGTCCGGCTTGAGTACGCTCCATAGTTACGCCTGATGCCACGCTTTGTTTTAGAACTGACTTAAAATCGAGATCACGTGCTTTAAAGTTGGGAGTGTCCGCGTTTGCTAAATTGGCAGCTAATATCTCACCTCTTTTTTCTCGAAAAGCCAGAGCCTTAGGCCGAATACCGAGCGCTGTGTCAAAATTAATAGCCATGATAGTTACCTCGTTAATTACTTGTACAAAAACAAAAGCACAGCGTATGCCATAAAATTATAATTAATTAAAATCAATTAGATACGTTTTTTTGAGTTATTTATCTATAATCCCCAGTTAATTACGATTAAAATGTTTTTGAATAATTCGGCAAAATATCGCCGCAATATATGAGGTCAGCGGGCAAACAAAGCCACATGTCAATAAATTGACTGGCGTTCTAAAAAATAACCTGGCATCAACCCTGCCTGGTAATTCACATAAGTCATAAAGCAGACTCTAACGATGACAAAAAACACTCCGCTCATTTTTATATTGGCCTTTGTTTTTTTTACCATGGCCCATGCGGAACAAGGTTCACAATCACATGAATCGATTGCTGAAGCCGTTAAAAGTTATGTTGAGCAAAATATAAATCTGCCAGGCGAATATGAGATGAGCTTTATGCCACTAGACAGCCGTTTAACTTTGCCTCAATGTGCCGAGCCGCTGGAAGTATTCACAACGACTGACTTAATTAAAGCGGGCAGATCGACCATAGGTGTGCGTTGTAATACGGAAAAAAAATGGTCCATTTTTACTTCCATAATTATTAAGACCTATCAAATGGTTGTGGTCTTATCTCAACCGATACAACGCGGCGAAATTATTACCCGGCAACATCTTGCCATTGAAAAAAGAGAAGTATCTAATCTCAGGGAAGATTTTGCCACTCAAATAGAACAGATTGAAAACAAGCAGGTTACGCGCCAACTAAACACTGGAACCATTCTTAGCTTGAAAAACTTTGTCGAGCCTAAACTTATAAAAAGAGGGGATAGAGTTATTATCAGCACAACAAGACCGGATTTTTCTATCAGGATGAGTGGAACAGCAATGATGGATGGCGTTAAAGGACAAGTTATCAATGTTAAAAATCAAAACTCAGGGCGCATCATTAGCGCAACGGTTGTCGAATCTGGACTTGTTTCTGTAAATGACTAAACTCTCGTGTGGAATAAATAAACATTTAAAGTTTTACGTCGCATTGCCGATAAATATCACAAATGAAAAGTTATCGAGGAATTTGACATGGCTATCGAAATAACCGGCAGAACAAGCGGTCCGACGCCCATCACAACACCCTTAAAAAGCGGGGTTGATGCTGAGAAAAAGGTCGCTGTCGCAAACACTGAAGAAGGTGATAGCGTTGCACTGACAGCTACAACGCAAGAAATAAAGAAGACCTTGGGTTCATCCTCTGAGTCCCCAGTAGATATTGACCGGGTTAATTCTATTAAAAAAGCGCTTGCCGACGGCAATTACTCAATAAATGCTGAACAAGTAGCAAAGAAATTCATGCAATTTGAACGGTTAATGCCCTAAAAATAGCACATGACTATGATAGTAAAAACATATCCGATTACAGAACAATTGATCAGCAACGCATTAAAATTGGCGCAGCAGCTTCTTCTGGAACTTAACAAAGAAGCCGAAGTCCTAAAAAATACACCACAAGCAGAGCAGATCAATAATATCGCTGCCAATAAAAAACAGCTGGTTATGCAGTTGGAGCAGTTCAACACACAAATTTCTCAAGTGTTGGCAACCGAGAGCCTCCCTAATAGTCAGGAAAGTATCGGGGAATATTTTAGGAGAGCTGAAACGGCTGGCCTGCCAATCGCCGAATCAAGCGGCAACTGGTCCCAGTTAATGGCCGTTTGCGCAAAATGCAGAGACTTGAATGAACAAAATGGCGCAAGTGTGGATCTTTTATATCGCCACACTAAGCGTTCATTGGATATTTTAAAAGGCAAACCACAGTTTGCAAACACATACGGTTCCGATGGTTCAACCCAAAGTGAACAATATTCTCGTACCCTGATCTCGGTATAACTGATTTTTCATGCTCGGCAATATCTTTTCGAACCCCGCTACTGCTTAGCTATTCATTATCAATCAAGCTTGTACTTTTAGTCCATGATTGCATGGAATTAGTCAATCCGATGTTCAGTTACGCGCATTGACCTGCATAGGCGTTTTTTGCCGTTGTCACTACCTGACAATTATCCTGAGCGATAACGTGTCCGACAGCAGAATACTTTCTTTATCGGCAACGTTCCGCACAGAACAAATGAATTAAATACCCATCTATGATAGAATTAGCTCTGTTTTTTGCCCCGATAGCTCAGCAGGATAGAGCGGTCCCCTCCTAAGGGACAGGCCGGTGGTTCAAATCCGCCTCGGGGCACCATTTATATCAACAACTTATACTATCTTATCCGTCTATCGGACGGCCAGAAACTTCATCTAAGCCATCTTCCATAAAGCGCCATACTTGCAAAATCAACTTGACGACTGTTCCTCCTTAGCGCGCTTTTATTTAACTCTTATATTCTTACACATAAAGCTGAAGACGTCTGTTGACAGCAACCTTTTATCGAGACACTAATTAATATGCCATTTTCCACCCTCGGTTTATCTGATCCACTGCTGCGCGCCATCGCTGATGCAGGCTATACCACGCCCTCCCCTATTCAGTCGCAAGCTATTCCTGCCGTATTGAAAGGCCATGACGTGTTGGCTGCCGCACAAACCGGAACAGGCAAAACGGCAGGCTT
Source organism: uncultured Methylobacter sp. (assembly GCA_964547705.1). Taxonomy (GTDB): domain Bacteria; phylum Pseudomonadota; class Gammaproteobacteria; order Methylococcales; family Methylomonadaceae; genus Methylobacter_A. The sequence goes on from CAZJOY010000002.1 coordinate 18,864, forward strand.
CACCTTACCTATCCTGCATCGTTTATCGCAAAAATCTTATAGTACCAACCGTCCGGTAAGAGTATTAATTTTAACGCCAACCAGGGAACTTGCGGCTCAAATAGGCGAATCGGTCAGCAAGTATGGAGCCCATCTGCATCCTCGCTTAAAATCCGAAGTTGTCTTTGGCGGGGTAAAAATTAACCCCCAAATGATGAAATTAAGAGGCGGCGTCGATATACTAGTGGCCACGCCTGGACGATTACTGGACTTGGTCAATCAAAACGCAGTAAAACTCGACAATGTGGAAACACTGATACTTGATGAAGCCGACCGCATGCTGGATATGGGATTTATCCGGGATATTCGCAAAATTATCGCTTTGCTGCCGAGAAAACGTCAAAATCTGCTGTTTTCTGCGACTTTTTCAGAAGATATACGCAAGCTCACCACCGGACTCTTGGTTAATCCGGTAAAAATCGAAGTTGCCCCACGCAATACCGCTGCGGAACTGGTCGAACAAATCGCTTATCTGGTCAATAAAGCCAACAAAACCGAACTGCTTTGTCACTTGATCAAACAAAATAATTGGCAGCAGGTTTTAGTGTTCACTACCACCAAACACGGTGCTAATCGACTTACCGAAAAACTCAACAAGGTTGACATTAAGGCAGCAGCAATACACGGTAACAAGAGCCAAGGCGCCAGAACCAGTGCATTGGCAGGTTTTAAAGCCGGTGAAATCAGGGTATTGGTAGCAACCGATGTAGCAGCGCGCGGCATTGATATTAGCCTACTCCCGCATGTAGTCAATTTTGAACTGCCCAGAGCGGCAGAAGATTACGTGCATAGAATAGGCCGCACCGGACGGGCTGGCGAGGAAGGCCAAGCTATCTCACTCGTATCGCATGACGAATACAATGCCTTGCGTCTGGTTGAAAAACTGATCAAGAAAGAGATTAAACGCGAACAAATTGCCGGCTTTGAAGCTTCCGCAGTTGCCCCGCCAATGCCAGCCGAACCACCACGCGGTCCGCGTCCAAGCAGAAACTCAAATCAAGCTCGCAAGCCCGGCGCTAACCAGGCCGCAAGAAATAAGCCTAAAGCAAAAAGCGCTTAGATTTTCAGGTCGGGTTACGTTGCCACTAACCCGACGCTTCATCCCCATTGGGATTTACGGACATTGAAATTGCGTCCTTTGATTTTGCCGTTTCTCAAGCAGGCCAAGGCTTTATCAACACTGTCGCGCTTGATAGCCACGTAAGCATGAGCATCAAAAATATCGATTTTGCCCACTTCACTACCGGCAATTCCGGCGTCGCCGGTTAAAGCGCCCAGTATATCGCCGGGACGCACTTTGTTTTTGCGCCCTCCGTCTATCCACAAGGTCACCATCGGCGGTTCGAAGCGTTGCTCGTGATTTATTTGAAACGGCGCCACTTCATCCCATTTGGCAGAAATAGCTTGATATTCTTCAATCGCTTTAACGCGGTTTATTTCCGTGTCCGTACATAAGCTTAGCGCCAAACCTTTTTTACCGGCGCGACCTGTTCGCCCAATACGATGCACATAAATTTCAGCATCCCACGGCAATTCATAATTAATTACCGCCTGCATATCTTTAATATCCAGCCCCCGCGCCGCCACATCGGTCGCAACCAAAACGGAACAACTCTTGTTAGCAAAACGCACTAGCACCTGGTCCCGGTGTTTTTGTTCCAAATCGCCATGCAGCGCTTGAACTGAAAAACCGCTGTTTTCAAGTAAACTTGCTACATCCTGGCAATCTCTTTTGGTGTTACAAAAAACGACAGTTGATTCAGGCCGGTAGTAGGACAAAAGATAAGCCAGCGCATTTATCTTTTTCGATTTTTCCACTTGGTAAAAACGCTGCTCAATATCGCTGTCATGATGACTCGTCTCAATACTGACGGAAACCGGCTTAAACTGGAATTTCCGGCTCATTTCCCGAATAGGATCGGCATAAGTTGCTGAAAACAGCAAGGTTTGCCGATGCGTCGGAGCGTATGAAATCACGTCGGAAATGATTTCTTCAAAGCCCATATCCAGCATCCGGTCGGCCTCGTCCAGCACTAATACTTTTAAATTACTCAAACGTAAACTGCGTTTGCGCAGATGCTCCTGCAACCGTCCCGGCGTACCGACTACTACGTGAACGCCATGCTCCAGCGAACCGAGCTGCGGCCCGAAAGGTACGCCGCCGCACAAGGTCAGCACCTTAATGTTTTGCGTAAATCGAGCCAATCGCCGAATCTCCTTGCAGACCTGATCGGCAAGTTCCCGGGTTGGGCAAACAACCATCGCTTGGACTCTAAAACTGTTCAAATCCAGCTTGGATAACAAGCCAATACCAAAAGCGGCGGTTTTACCGCTGCCGGTTTTAGCCTGGGCAATCACATCCCTGCCCTCAAGAATATGCGGCAGACTCTCTGCCTGAATGGGCGTTAAGTGGGTATACCCCAGAGATTCAATATTTTCGAGCAGGGCGGGTTTTAAAGCTAGGGATGAAAATTCAGCAGTGTTCACAAGGACTCTTTTATTGATATGAATGAAGACGAAGCGCCGTCATTTGAATGATAATGATGCCAGATACTGGCTTTGATTAACGCGCCACGGAAGGATACGCAGAATAAAGTTCTGCATCCTTCCATGGCGATATTTTTAATTTGATGGTTCTGTTATGTGAGCGAAAAAAGCGCGTTTCACTCTACTTTTCCGACACGCTAATAAACCCATGCAGGCCTCTTTTGGACTTAACAGCTAACCAATCTTTCAATTGCTTTAACTCCTCGGTTTCTTCCAAACCATCTAGACTTTGCTTATTCTTTAACAGCCGAAATGCCGCTGACAGCACTTTATAGCGTTCTCCGGTAATGCCTGCGCGCCTTAAACCTACAGTATTTAACTTATAATGCCGGGCAGGGCGTCCGCCGATCAACATAAAAGGAATGACATCCATATTAAGACCGGTTGTACCCTGCACTATCGCATAGGAACCGATTCTGCAAAACTGGTGCGCAACCACAGCGCCACCAATGAATACATTATTGCCGACTTGAACATGTCCGCCGATCGCGACATTATTGGCAAATATAGTGTTATTGCCGACGGTACAATCATGCGCGACATGGCTGTTGTTCATAAAGAAGCAGCCTGAGCCGATGCGGGTCTCAGAGTTTTCTTTAGATGCTCGATGCGCAGTAAAGCCTTCCCTAAAAACATTGTTGTCGCCGCAAACAAGCCAAGAAACCGTTTCGGCTTTAAAGCCGGTATCTTGAGGCAAACCGCCTAATACAGCATGCGGATGTAATATATTGCCGTCGCCCATTTTTACATGACTATGCACCACCGCATGCGCTCCAACCTGACAGTTGGCGCCCAGTTGAGCACCCGTCTCAATAACGGCAAAAGGCCCAACCGTAATATTCTCACCCAGTGATACATCGGGTGCTATGTAAGCGGTCGGGTGAATATTTTGGGCCATCTTAGCTATCCTCTTGGGTGATATTTTGAATGTAATTCTTTGAGTCTTTCACGGGCGATATGAGTATAAATCTGCGTGGTCGACAAATCCGAATGCCCGAGCAATAATTGCACAACACGCAAGTCCGCGCCGTGATTTAATAAATGTGTTGCGAAAGCATGTCTTAAGGTATGCGGCGATAACTCTTTGTTGATGCCTGCTTTTTTTGCATGACGTTTGATAATATGCCAAAAAGCCTGCCGTGTCATATTCTCCGCCCGGTTAGTGACAAACAGATAATCGCACTGCCGCTCATGAAGAATAGTCTTTCTGGCTTGATCCATATAACTTTCCAGCCAGCTCATCGCTTCTTCGCCAACCGGCACTAAGCGCTCCTTGTTGCCTTTGCCAATAATTCTAACCACACCTTGCCGAAAACTGATCTGTTCGAACTTTAAATTAACCAGTTCCGATACCCTAAGCCCTGTCGCATAAAGCATTTCAAGCATGGTTCTATCCCTAAAGCCCAATGCATTAGTGACTTCGGGAGCATTAAGCAACAGTTCAACATCCTGTTCAGATAGAGATCCTGGCAACAGCTGACCAACCCGGGGCGATTCTATCAATGCAGTTGGATCAACTTGTATGCTGTTTTCCCTGATGTAATAGCCGTAAAAACGCCGCAAACTGGATAGAATGCGCGCAGTGGACCTAGTACTTATTTTTTCATCATAGCGACTGGAAAGGAAACTTGATAGCGCCGCACCATCCACTTCCAGTATGGACTTCCCATCCAGCCATTTAGCAAAAATTCTTAAATCACTGCCATAGGCCGAAAGCGTATTATCGCTCAAGCCCTGCTCTACCCAGACTGCATCAAGAAATTGATCTATCAACGCTGTTGCATTCATCTTTTATGACTAGCTTCAAATTCCAGCAATTTATATTTTATCGCCATTAAGTCGCCATCAGTTTGCCCGCAATAGCCGCCCATACCGGATACAGAAACGACCCGGTGACAGGGAATAAACAAGGCATAGGGATTATCTCTACATGCATTGCCGACGGCTCGCGCTGATGAGCCTATTTTTTGAGCCAATGCCGAATAGCTTATCGTTTCTCCGAATGGTATCCGGCAAAGCGCAGTCCATACTTGGTTCCTGTAGGCACTGCCTTGCTTCAACAATTTTATATTAATGCGCTTATCGGGATTCTGCCAATACTGGCCTAATTCATGTTCACAAGCCTGATTAAGACAAACGTCCAATTCCCAGTCTGTTCTGGTAATCACATCCTGTTGGCTATAGATAACAAGTTGCCCTGCCGGGGTCTGAAGCTTCACAATATCTTCGGTTCCCGAACAGCTTTCTACCCATTGAATCACAAATGGCATTAGACAGATCCTATACAATTTGTATTATTTAAAGTACAAAATAATACTGCATAAAAAAAGGCAGCTCAAAGCTGCCTTTTTTATCTCGTTTGAAAACTTGATTAAAGTTTTTCTTTAATACGAGCTGCTTTACCGGTCAAGTCACGCAAGTAATACAACTTGGCACGACGTACATCACCGCGGCGTTTAACGTTGATCTCGCTAATCAGTGGGCTGTGAGTTTGAAAAACACGCTCAACACCAGTACCGTGAGAAATTTTTCTTACTGTGAAAGCTGAATTTAATCCGCGATTACGTTTTGCAATCACAATGCCTTCAAAAGCCTGAATTCTTTCACGCTCGCCTTCTTTTACTTTAACCTGTACAACAACCGTGTCACCTGGACCAAAGTCAGGAATCTGTTTCAGTTGTTCCGCTTCCAATACATCAATAATATTGCTCATACCACACCTTAATTTAAACCAACTCCACAATAAATTCTTTAAGCAAGTTTTCCTGCTCTACGCTCAAATTCTTTTTCTTCAATAAATCCGGTCGTCTCTGCCAAGTCCGACCCAAAGCCTGCTTCATTCGCCAGCGCTCTATATCCGCATGATTGCCGCCCAACAAAACACCGGGCACCAAACAACCTTCAATCTGTTCAGGTCTGGTAAAGTGCGGACAATCCAGTAAACCGTCGCTATGGGAGTCCTGCTGAGCAGAATCCTCATCGCCAAGTACCCCCGGCAATAAGCGCGTCACGGCATCAATCACTACCAGCGCTGCAAGTTCACCACCACTAATAACGTAGTCACCGATAGACCATTCATCATCACAATCCAGCTCGACAAAACGCTCATCAATGCCTTCATAACGTCCCGCAACCAAAATTAATTGCGATACTTCACGCGCTTCAGATAACAAAACCTGAGTAATTTGCTTGCCTTGCGGACTCAAATAAACCACTTTAGTAGTTCCAGAGCCTGCCTGCTTTGCATCATTGACGGCATCATGCAGAGGCTGATACTTCATGACCATACCAGGACCGCCACCGTATGGCCGGTCATCAACAGTTTTATGCCTGTCGTGGGTATAATCTCGAGGATTCCATACCGATAAATTGACTATGTTGCGCTCAATTGCCCTGCCTGTCACACCGCAACTCGCAGCTGCCGTTACCATTTCCGGAAACAATGTTACAACATCGAAACGCATGCTGATAACTAAAACTCAGGATCCCAATCGACAATAATTTTGCCTGTATCCAGATCAACATCAATTATCGTCTGTCCCTGTAAAAACGGTATTGCCCGCTCTCGCTCTCCCTGAACAATGATCACATCATTAGCACCTGTTTCCAGCAGACTATCAACAACGCCTAACTGAACACCATCAATAGTCTCAACATTTAAGCCGACTAACTGGGACCAGTAATACTCGCCTTTAGCCGCTTTTGGCAATTGCTCTCGGGTTATAAAAATATCCCAACCCATTAGGCTTTCAGCCTGATCCCTGTCATTAACATCAGACAGCTGAGCTACTATCGTCTTGCCTTGTAATTGCCCATCAACAACATTAACTGCTTTTGTTTGATCGCCTTTTTTTAGCAACCAGGGGGAATAAGTTAAAATATTTTCCCTTGGATCAGTGAAGGAAAATACCTTAACCCATCCTTTTATACCAAAAACGCCGGAAATCTTTCCAACGTTTATATGCTGTTGTTCTGACAACTCAGTTTATGCCGCCGCTTTACGTGCGTCTTTAATCAATTTTTCAACGCGATCAGAAGGCTGTGCGCCATTGGCTTTCCAATAATCAACGCGATCAGTATCTAAACGCAATTTTTCTTCATTGCCACGCGCCAACGGATTAAAAAAACCAAGACGTTCAATATAACGACCGTCACGACCGCTTCTGCTATCGGTTACAACAACATGATAGAAAGGACGATTTTTCGCGCCACCTCTAGAAAGACGAATGGTTACCATCTAAGTTCCTCAAAAAACATTTAGTCAAAATTGAATCGACCTATTCTACTCGATTTTATCTATAAGTAAAGAACAACACACACTACATTAAATTCATTTACTTTAAACATCAAATAGGTAGTCATTAATGCAATAACAATTACCTTCTCATACTCATGCCGCGCACATTATTTTTTATGCCCCGCATCATGTTCGCCATATTACCGGTTTTGAAGCGCTTCATCATTTTCTGCATCATCATGAATTGCTTCAATATCCGATTAACATCGGATAACTGCTGCCCACAGCCATCAGCAATACGTTTCTTCCGAGTGCCTTTAATCAAATCAGGATAGCGTCTTTCTTTCATGGTCATAGAATTAATCACGGCAATCTGACGCGATAATTCCTTATCATTAACTTTATCCTTCATTTCTTGAGGGATACTACTCATGCCCGGCAATTTATCCAGCATGGAGCCAACCCCCCCCATATTCTGCATTTGCAACAATTGCTCACGAAAATCTTCCAGATCGAAGGACTTACCCTTTTGAAGCTTTTTAACAAGCTTTTCAGCTTTTTCCTTGTCAACTTTCTGCTCAATTTCCTCAATCAAGCCCAATACATCGCCCATACCCAAAATACGGGATGCAAGACGATCCGGATAGAACGGCTCCAACGCATCGGTTTTTTCGCCCATACCGATAAATTTGATTGGCTTGCCGGTAATATGACGTATAGACAACGCCGCACCACCACGCGCGTCGCCATCCGCCTTAGTCAGGATAACCCCAGTTAATGGCAATGCATCATTAAAGGCTTTGGCAGTAATAGCGGCATCTTGGCCGGTCATACTATCGACAACAAACAAAGTCTCAACAGGGTTAATTGCCGCGTGCAGCTCTTTAATCTCGCCCATCATTTCATCATCAATATGAAGACGACCGGCGGTATCGACAATAACTACATCAAGAAATTTTTTCTTCGCTGCATCAATCGCATTTTTAGCAATATCAACAGGCTTTTGCGAAATATCACTTTCAAAAAACTCTAAAGAAAGATCATTTGCCAACATCTGCAACTGCTTGATAGCCGCAGGGCGATAAACGTCAGCACTAACTACGCCGACTTTTTTCTTCTGATTTTCTTTTAACCAGCGGCCTAGTTTAGCCACCGTAGTGGTTTTACCGGCACCCTGCAAACCCGCCATTAAGATAATAGCCGGCGGAACAGCATTAAGATTCAGTTTTTCGTTTGCTTCACCCATTACTGCAATCAGTTCAGCTTGAACCAGTTTAATTAGTGACTGGCCGGGTGAAAGGCTGGTTTGAACTTCCTGACCTAATGCACCAGCTTTGACGCGCTCAATAAAATCAGTAACCACCGGCAAAGCAACATCAGCCTCAAGCAACGCCATGCGCACTTCGCGCAGGGTGTCCTTGATGTTATCTTCAGTCAAGCGCCCCTGGCCTTTAATTTTTTTAAGCGTGCTACTTAATCGATCGGTTAAATTATCAAACATATCAGTATCTTTATTAAATCTGAAGGAAACCACTCACTAACACAAATGCGTTAGGACTATTTAGTGAGATATATTAACATAGCCATTAAAGCCTTTGCATTAAACTACGAGGGAATTTGTGGTACACAGGGAAACGTCTTACAGCATTATACGTAAGCTGACGTCATTTACCCCGCATCTATATTAAGCAATGGCCACACCCAACAGTGGCGTTACCATTGATATCACAAACCAATAAAAACGACCCTAATGAATACCGCACTCGTTACCTTTTCAATCTGCACTTACTTGGCAAGCGCCCTGTTTATTGCCAGAGACATTCATCGGAACAAGAGACATCGCGCACCGCTTTATCTGGCGTGGGCGGCCGTAGGTACACATATTTCATACGCTGCTATCGCCTTCCAGCAAAACAACAGCTTCAACTTTAGTTTTATCAGCACCGCGTCTCTGATTTCACTAATTGTCGCCCTGCTGCTGCTTATTGCAATAATAAACAAACCGGTCGAAAAATTGGGACTCGTCATATTTCCGATTGCCGCCATCATGCTGGCGCTGGAGCTGAATCTGCCCGAAAAACCACATCTACTGCACACTCACAATTGGCAGATGAGCGTCCATATATTATCTTCGATTATTGCATTCAGTCTGCTGAATATCGCAGCCCTGCAAGCCGTTTTGCTTGCGATTCAGGACCAGCAACTTAAAAGCCATCCGCCCAAACGCTTCATCCAGTCGCTGCCATCCTTGCAAGCCATGGAATCTTTACTGTTTCAAATGCTCGGCACTGGGCTTTTCTTCCTGACCATTTCTTTGGTTAGCGGCTTTATTTTTATTGAAGATTTATTTGCCCAGCATTTGGCGCATAAGACTGTTTTATCGATTATCGCCTGGATTATTTTTTCCAGTTTAATGATAGGCAGGATGCGTTACGGCTGGCGAGGAAAAACTGCGGTCCGCTGGACACTGGCTGGATTTACCTTGTTGCTGCTGGCTTACTTTGGCAGCAAGTTGGTGCTTGAACTGATATTAAAGAGAACCTGATAAAAAGAGCAGCCCCATACCGCTCTTTTCTTTATCAATTTGATTATCTTATGATTTTATCGACTAAAACTTGCCGTTCTATGCATATAAATCAATTCGGCCCGAACTTGCTGCACTAGAAGCCGAATCTATTAATTTTAAGGCAGCCTCCCCCTGAGCTCTTTCAATGTCCTGACCTTTCTTGATTATAGCGACTTCCACGTTTTGCGCTGTCGTAGCCGATTTCATAAGAGCCGTTGCCAATCCCGGCCCATCTGAGCCACCAACTGAACCGATCATAAAAACCTCCAATATTTGAACTTCCTAGAGTATTATCGTCCTGTTTGTATAATATTTTAATACTACTAATATAAACTGATTAATCAATCACTTTTTCAGAAAGTTACAAAACATATTTATCACACTTCAAAATCAGGACCGGGTACCCTTGAAACCATCACAACAGTATTCATACAGATTTTCAAATAGTTATATATTTACCGCCAGTAATGCATTGCAAAATCCCGGTTCAATATATTCATGCTGAAAACCTCTGAAAGTACATTGGACCCATCCGACTGGAACGCCTTTCGCTTACAAGGGCATCGGATGCTGGATGATATGATCGATTATCTTGAGAACTTGCGCGACCAGCCGGTCTGGCAACCCATGCCCGAAGAAGTAAGACATTCATTTCAGCAAGCCTTGGATGACGGGCAACATGACCTTGAAAGCGCGTATGCGATATTTCTAAAAGCTATTCTCCCCTATGCACTAGGCAACGTCCATCCCGGTTTTATGGGCTGGGTTCATGGCGGAGGAACTCCCGTCGGCATGCTGGCTGAGATGCTGGCAGCCGGACTAAACGCCAATCTTGGCGGACGTGACCAGGCCCCTATCGAAATCGAGCGACAAGTAGTTCAGTGGGTTCGGGAACTGTTCAATTTCCCCGAAAGCGCCAGCGGCCTATTTGTAACAGGAACCTCAATGGCTAATCTGTTAAGCGTATTGATTGCCCGCACCGCACGCTTAGGCACCAGCGTACGCCATAAAGGCCTTGCTAGCGATAACCGCCAGTTGATTGCCTATACTTCGGCCGGAGCCCATGTCAGTATTGTTCAGGCTATGGATATTGCCGGTCTAGGCAGCGATGCCTTACGCATGATTCCTGTCGATCGGCAGCACCAAATAGACATAGCGGCACTTAAACTCGCAATAGAGGAAGACAAAAAATCCGGCATGACGCCGTTCTTCATCGCCGGAACCGTCGGAACCGTCGGTGTCGGCGCTATCGACAATCTCCAGGCTATTGCCGAACTTTGCAAACGCGAAAATATCTGGTTTCACGTTGATGGCGCTTACGGCGCATTGGCCATGCTGGCGCCTGATATTTCCCCTCGCCTTCAAGGTATTGAGCGCGCCGATTCGATCGCCTTTGATTTTCACAAATGGGGACAAGTGCCTTACGACGCCGGTTTTATATTAGTGCGCGACGGTGAGCTACACCAAAACGCATTCGCCTCGCCTGCCGCTTACCTTAGACGGGAAAACCGCGGTATGGCAGCCGGTTCACCGTGGCCGTGCGATTTTGGCCCGGATCTGTCGCGCGGTTTCAGGGCACTCAAGACCTGGTTCACAATAAAAGTTTACGGAGCGGAAAAACTAGGACAAGTTATTTCAAATACCTGTGCATTGGCTCAGCATATGCGGCAACGTATCGAAGCCGAACCGTGCCTGGAATTGCTCGCCCCCGTTGCCCTGAATATCGTCTGCTTCCGCTATCGTAGCATTGACGCTAACCGGGTCAATGCCGACCTAGTGGTTGCATTACAGGAATCCGGTATTGCCGCCCCCTCAACGACAACCATCAATGGACAGTTAGCCATCCGGGCCGCCATCGTCAATCACCGTACTACCGTTAGCGACATCGACGCCTTAATCGACACTACGCTAGCGCTGGGCAGTTGTATCGCAAAAAGCATCCAATCTTAGGAAACACAATGCAAACCAATGAACTTACCCAACCGCTGATCGGTTTGGCAAAACTGATGCGGATGGCCTACTCCGGCTGCGATCTTGCTCCGCTGGGTACCGAATTAATCGCACGCGCCGAAACAGATACCAGCGGCCATGCTTTGATGGATTTATCCACGCTGCTACAGCTCCGGGGAAATCCTGATTTAGCGCTAGCAATGCAAGCCCAGGCTATTGAAAGCCAACAAATCTATTCCCCGCCCACGGTAACCGGCCAAGTTAATATCCGACTTCTTGCGATTATGGGTCCGGGCGATTTAATGGCAAATACACCGCTGGAATTCCTGCTGGAAAACTCCGATATCGCCCTTGATATAGTTTACGTGACCCCCAACCTGCCGTTACCTGCGGACCTGCCGGAACACGACGTGCTGTTCGTTGCCGTTGCCCAATCCGATCGAAATATGCCGCTGTTAAAGCAGATCGATGCCGCGATCGCGTCATGGCCGCGCCCAGTGCTAAACTGGCCGGACCGGATAGCATTAATGTCGCGCACTGAGACTTGCGCATTGCTAAAATCCGCTCCGGGCATAGAGATGCCAACCACAGTACGTATAGCCCGACAAGTTCTGGAACAAGTCGCTAAGCGAAAATTAACCGTAACCGAGATACTTACAGACGGCAATTTTCCGATTATTATCCGCCCAGTCGATTCCCATGCCGGAAAAGACCTGGACAAAATAGAAGACCAGAACGCGCTGACTGACTATCTGCAAAACATGCCCAACGATGAGTTTTATATCTCCCGTTTTGTTGACTATCGCAAGCAAGATGGCTTATTCAGGAAATACCGGATAGTCCTGATCGACGGCAAACCCTTTGTTTGCCATGTTGGTATATCCGAACACTGGATGATTCATTACCTGAACGCCGGCATGAACGAAAGCACCGAAAAGCGCGCCGAAGAAGAGCGTTTTATGCTCGACTTCGACAGCGAATTTGCCGTTAAACACGCCGACGCATTCCATGCTATCCATGAACGGGCCGGCCTCGAATATCTGGGTATCGATTGTGGCGAGAGCGTTGACGGTAAACTACTGATTTTCGAAATCGACAGTTGCATGATTGTCCATGCCATCGATCCGGTCGACCTCTTCCCTTACAAACAACCGCAGATGAACAAAGTATTCGGCGCTTTTCGCGAAATGCTGATCAATGCAACACAGCGCGGCGCTCTTTAACACTATCTATGCTACCGCCTGCTATTTGCCGTTTTACATTAAATACGGGAGTGCAAGCTTTGCCTGCGCTTGCAGACAAAACTTGCACTCCCGTGGCCGGTAACTTCACGATGTCATTTTAATTATTGTGCCGACCTCTCCCCAAACACCTGACGGCTTGCCGTCAACCGAGCAACTCCTCATTGCCGGCGGCGACGCGCGTCTTGCGCTAGACCCGCTCAGCGGACGGAACAAATATGGCTGCCAGCCGTTGCCCGACCCACAATTACTGTCGTTCAGCTCATCGACAGCATCCGTCATATCAACGGAAGGTTTCGATGTCGCCAACCGGCTGCGGCAAACATTACTGACAGCTATCGCCACCGACTCGCACGCAGCCGTTTACAGCCGGGAAATGCAACGGATACGCCGGGAATGGCTACAGCTATGCGGACTATCCGATCTTGCAGGGCTAGAGCTTGTCTTCTGCTCATCGGGCACCGACCTTCATGCGATTGCGGCCCAATATGCTGCCAGCGAAGCACCGGCCCCGCCGCTGATCATCATGGTGGAAGCCAATGAAACAGGCAGCGGCGTGGCCTCGGCCTTGATCGGAACTGAAAATAACGCCGTTGAAGTTGAGCAAGTGTCCATTCGACTGGACGATGGAATGCCGCGGTCGCCAGCGGAAATAGATACCGAAGTGGAAAATCTGGCCGCTAAAGCCGCCGCCTCGAACCGGCGCATACTATTGATTCTAGTGGATCAATCCAAAACCGGGCTTATCGCGCCGAGCCCGGCCTGCGCGATGGCATTGCACCGCCGTTATCCGAACAATATTGAAGTGCTGGTTGACGCCTGCCAATTCCGTATCGCGGCATCGACTCTACGCGCCTATCTGGAACAAGGCTTTATGGTCGCGCTGACCGGATCGAAATTCCTTAGCGGCCCGTCTTTCTCTGCAACATTGCTGCTGCCATCAAATGTAACCGAGCATCTACAACAACGTCCATTTCCACCTGCCCTGTTATCGCGCTCATCCAGGGCGGATTGGCCTGACGATTGGATTGGTAGTGACCAGCTTGATCATGTCGCCAATTTCGGCTTGCTGCTGCGTTGCGAAGTGGCTTTGGCAGAACTGCGCAGGTTCCGCTTGGTGCCGGAACCTGCGATCGTGGATTTTCTACACACCTTTGCCCAGGCGGTTCATCAGCGTTTGATGTCCGATCCTCACTTCGAGCCGTTACCGTCGCCCCTGTTTGACCGCCGCCCGCTAATAGGGGCAGGCTGCTGGGATCAGTTGCCAACCATCTTTCCTTTTTTGCTCTATGACCCTCAACCTGCCGGCCGCATACTGTTAAACCGTGAACAAACCCAACAGGTTTATCAAAAACTTCCGCTCGCAGTCGGCCATGCCAAAACCGTCTCGATACGCTGTCAACTTGGACAACCCGTCGCCTGCGGCATTCGCAACGGCATCGCAATCAGCGCGTTGCGCCTATGCCTCAGCTCACGATTGATTACCGAAGCGGCTTCTGGCAATGATCGCGGTATTTCGGTCATAAAAGATGCGATGAAAGTTTTAGACAAAGTAGCGTTATTAATCTCATGCAACAAAGGGAAAGACCGCAATCATTATGAGCGCCTCTCGACCTTGAATGGTTTTAAGCAGTGAGCTAGGTTTATTTAAACTATAAAACGTATACTATAAAAAATATGGCTGTGTGTTCCGGAAAGTACTCTTTGCATCATTCACATTGCGTTACAAAACATCAAGATACTGAACTAACGATAGAACAATGAAAGAAAACACCAATTTCATAGCCAGCAATGATGTCGGCCCAGTTAAAACCAATGCTTTTGGAGAGAAATATTTTTACAATCTCAACAGAGACAGCTTTAACAAAACCGGTTCTCAGGCTTTGTTTGACGCGAAATTCGGCAACAGATTATTTCAACCCGACTCGCTAAATATCGTTATCGGTACTGACTCAGGCTTATTACCTTTATATCTGCAACAAAAAGGCCTACCTAAGGGTACCCGTTATATTTTTATTGAACCGGCCCCTATTCTTGAACATTTAATAAACCATCGGCTACTTGAAGAATTAGATCCGGCCATTGTTTGCATAACGCTTGATGAATGGGATAAGAGCACTCAACTATTCAAAATACAAGACTATTTTTATATTAATTCGGTACAGTTATTTAATTCGCTCTGTGCCGAAGATGATAATTGCAACGTCTACGCTGAGCTCAGCTGGCACATTACCGAAGTACTTGCCCAGAGTCACTGGACCGTCAATATGACGCTCGGCAATGAAACATTCACCACCCGTCAAATTACTAATTTAGCAGATAACCTGTTACCGGCTAAATTACTCAATAATGCTTTTCACGGAAAAACGGTGGTCTTACTGGCAGGCGGGCCATCTCTCGATGAAGCTTTACCGTGGGTACAAAAACACCGCCACCAACTTGTCATTTTTGCCGTCTCACGAATTTCAAGGCAGCTTAAAAACATCAAGCTTGAACCTGACTTTATTTTTTCCGTTGACCCTACTGAATTAAGTTTCGATATCAGTAAAGAGATGCTGACATTCAGCAGCCGTCCTATTTTTGTTTACTCGTATCACACAGTACCGTCGCTGGTCAGCCAATGGCAAGGCCTTGGTCTCTATTTAGGCCCTCGAGTTCCGTGGAAATCCTCTCTAAATCAGGAAAACCTTGATGGCGCAGGACCGACTGTCACGAATACCGCTTTAAATATAGCCCACAGATTCGGCTTTAAACGTATTATTCTGGCCGGAGTTGATCTTTGTTTCACCCGAGACGGATATACACATGCCAAAGGCAGCGATGAACATGTTGCCGGCCCACGTTTTAATTTGACCTCCCTACAGGTAGAAACCAATGGCGGTTTTATGGCGCCAACCAGTTGTGACTTTGCCGCCGCAACCAATACCCTAGCCCTACAAGCCAAGATTATCACAGCGGCAGGCTGCCAAATCATCAACCCTTCCCAAAACGCTGCCAAGATCAACAACATAAACTATATCCCACTGGCAGATATTGAGCTTAATTCTGACTCAATCGACATCGGTGCAATTATTTCCAAATATACAGCTCCTTCCAGTCATTTACATAACTCTCAAGCAACCATCAGCGAGCTGAAACGCGCGCAATTTCAAATAGAGGCTATTTTGCGCTTGGCCAAAAATGCCTTAGAACTCAATAAAAATATGTACAACACCCAAGGCGTAATAGAGAACTACAAAGATAAAAGACAACTCGACAAAATTGAGAAAAAGCTCAACCGTGACCATCGCCAATACAGCAAAGTTGTTAAAAGATTCGGCATCCGTAGTTTTATAAAGATTACCAAACCCTTTACCGATGAAGACTGGAGCGCAGAAGAAGCGAAAGAAATAGGAAATGCCTATTATGAAGCTTATCGTGATGGTGCAATCGCAATACTTAAATTGATTAACGATGCTATAGAGCGCGCTCATTCACGCTTGGAAGAAAGCAACCCCGAACCTGATTTTAAGCTATTAATTAACCAATGGCGCAAGGATCGCAGCTTTGGCAGGGCTAAATTGTGGCAGCAGAACCATCTTGATGCCATCATCCCAAAGTCGGTGCAAACAGAACTCAATGACTTAGAAAAACTATTTACTTCCGTTTTAGACAACAAAAATACTGCTCACATGGCGAGAGCAAAAAGTTACACCAGTCTTTCCATGTTAAAAAAACGTGCAGGCCTGCTTTTCAAACATCAAAAAACACAAGAATTAAACGACCTCTTATCAGGTTTAGATAAACATGAAGAGCAAACCACTACGACCCCCTATATTGATCTAATTAACGGTTATCTGGCTGAGTTACAAGACGACACTGAAGCGGCTATCGAAACCTATCACAACATTATAAACAACGAAGACTCGCCATTACTGGAAGAAGCTTTATTAAGGATAGCCGTCATCAGCATCAACACAAATGACATCAATAACACTAATGCTTACTTAGCGCTCCAATGCTTGTCACACCTCAACCCTTTTTATCTGCCCTTTTATGCGGAAATACTACGTCTACGAGGCGACATAATGGCAGCTATAGATGCTTATAACCATTACATCAGTGAGTTTAGTGAAGATACTTTAGCCCAAATAAAACTGGCAACGCTCTATATGGAAAATAAAATTTACGACGCAGCAGAACTGATGCTTAATTACATACTGACGAAAACGCCTGATTCGAAAGCGGCCACTGATTTAAAAAAACTAATGACGTGTTTAAGAGATTTGGACTCAAGCTCATGAAGCTCTTAGCCTGCGCCCGGGTTAAGGGCCATATGCTTGCATGGCTTGCCGCCCTTTATTCAGCTCTAAAATCTGCTTTTCTACTATCTTTCTTTGTTCTTGTATCTTCTCAACAAAAACAGCATCTTGCTCAAGAATTGCGTTTGCCAAAGATTTTAAAAACTCAGCCCCTTCATTAGCTTCTGAAAACAACGTTTCCAAATATTGCTGCCGCAAATCTAACACGCCTATTAATTGTTCCCATTGTTCTTTGGCAATATGCTCTTGAATTTCATCAAATAAATTTTTCAACTCTTCCAATTGAAATTGAGGATATTGATCCGCAGACCATTCCTTAGTTTTTGATGGCATCCCAACCTTCTTTTATTTCCCGCATTAAGGAGGCGACTTCATCGAGTATTTCCACGTTATTCTCACGGCTAGCCTGCAATAGGCGGTTATTTATGTAATCATACAATCGTCTAAGATTTACGGCGATTTCTCCACCGCTATCTAAATCAACCGCTTCATTTAAGCCGCCTACTATGGCCATGGCTCTGGATATATAAAGGCTTTTCATCTCCATATCAGAGCGAGCCATAGCCCCTTTCGCAGTATTAACCCGAGCTAAAAAACCCTCCATTAACATCTGTATTAAATGGTGAGGCGAAGCATCTGCTAAGCCACTTTCATTATGTATATTAGCATATTGATTTACACCTCTTTTGTAAGCACTAGGATACATATCTGTCTTCCTCTATCATCCAAACTTCTGAGTAAGAAACGAAGCTGTCTGCTTAAACTGGCCGACTGCCAAATCCATTGCAATAAATTGTTTTTGTAACCCTTTTTGTAAACTATCCAGACGAAGCTGGACATTAGTTCTCTGATTACCAAGTGAAGTCAAAGTTTTATTCAACGACGTTTGCCGGGAATCCAAAGCCCCTCCCGATTGCAAATACACACTCAATTTGTCATCTAACCGGACAGCAACACCATTAGTTGATGAGAACACATCGCTTACAGCAGAAAGATTAGATTCCAATGCCTTGTTAAGCTTGGTACTATCCAGCGCCATAACCCCGCTTTTATCAATTGTAATGCCAATCATCGCCAATGAATTGTAGTTGCTGGCCGCCGAAGTTACTGGATCAGTTGTATTCTGCCTGAGACTATTAGTTATATTGCGTAATGCGGAATCCCCTAACAAGGGACCATTCGTTGCCCCTGAGGCTGAACCACCATAAGAACCTAAACTATTGGTAGTTGTATGAAGGCTGTTATAAGCCGTTACGAAATCAGTAATTGTTTTATTGATTGTTGTTGTATCTAAAGATACATCCAAATTAACCGTAGTTCCGATTGCCGCGGATTGCAGGTTCAATGTCACGCCGGGAAGCACGTCAGTGATTGTATTCGTGCTGGATCTCACATTTAATCCATCCACTTTAATCCAAGCATTAAGCATTTGGTTGCCATTAACGTCAACGTCAGCTTCAGCGGCAGTGTACTGAGCAGAATTATCGAGCTCACTCAGGACTGCATCGCCGCCAGCGACCTCTAACTTAAAAGCATTAGCCATTCCGGTATCTTTAGATGTCAGCACTAACTTCGAAATAGTTGTTCCCGGCGTCACTGTGGAATCCACATTAACAATACTGGCTGTCACGCCGTTATTACTTGCCGCACTGTTAATCGCATCGCGAACATTCGCTAATGTAGCACTCGCGCCAATAGCTACTGAAAACGCTGTTTTTGCGGAACCTGCCTGATATGAAAAATTAAGCGTACCACCTGTTATTCCGTCGGTAGCAGGTGCAGCAGTATTTGCATACTCGGCGTCTACAATCGTTTTCAGCGACGTAGCGAGACGATTTACTTCCACGGTATGCTTGCCTGGCACTGCTCCAGCCTGGGCTGTGGTTGTAAAAATAGCAGTATTCGAAGAAACAGCCTGAGTCGCTTTAAATAAGCTCCCATCCTTAAGTTTTCGCACTGCTGTTTGAAAGCTTGATAACGCGCTTTTTAGCGAACCCAGCCCGCTTAATCTGGCTTTAGTGGACGTCTCCTGTTTTGTAATAGCATCAAACTGCGGCTGCCCTTCAGCTTTAATCAACTGACCGAC
This sequence comes from uncultured Methylobacter sp., assembly GCA_964547705.1. Lineage (GTDB taxonomy): Bacteria > Pseudomonadota > Gammaproteobacteria > Methylococcales > Methylomonadaceae > Methylobacter_A. The sequence continues at coordinate 37,831 of CAZJOY010000002.1, forward strand.
AATGCCGTTGATATCCATACCACTACCCAGGCCGGTTGAAGACACGATAGACATAATTTAGCCCTCTCTAATAAACCGCTTAAAAATCAGGCCCTATTCTGAATAACAGAGCCTTTTTCACCATCCAGCTCCTGCATCTTCTTTATAAATTCCAGCATCTCTTCCGATGGTATTTGACGCACTGTATCACCGGTTTTGGTATCAACAATTTTAATTACTACTTTCTTTGTTGATTCATCAATTTTAAATTCTAAATCACGATTCAAGTTCTGAAGCATTGAATTGCCCGTAACTGCTGCCGACTTTAACGTATCCAGAGATGTTATATTGGAACCAAGCTCCTTATCTTTTTCCTTGTCCTTTTCTGTATTAGCTGACTCAGGCTCAATTTTTTTCTCACTTACCACTTCTTTTTTCAAAGGAGCGTCCACTTCATTTTGCCGATTACTTTTCACAGCTGGAACGGGAACAAGCTTAGATACATTTGTAATTTCACTGTTCATTTCACTAACCTTAAGTTAACCCTATTCTACAAACTGAAAAGGCTGCAGAGATTCTGCAGCCTTAACCTTCCATGGTTATTTTTCATAATAACCTTATCTAAGCAAGCTAAGCACTTGTTGCCCAGATTGGTTAGCCTGTGCCAGCATCGCAGTTCCTGCTTGTTGCAGAATCTGATTACGACTCAACGCTGCCGTTTCTGTTGCGAAATCAGTATCCAAAATTCTTGACCGCGCTGCACTTTGATTCTCAATAGAAGAGTTTAGATTCGCTATTGTAGTGGTGAACCGATTTTGAACAGCACCCAAAGTCGATCTAAACTTATCGACTTTTGCGATTGCACCATCAATAGCACTGATTACACTTCTCACTCTGGTTGATGTCACGGAGCCGATATTACCAGTACTTGCGGCCATATCGATTACTTGACTTATGCCTGAAGTAACGGCTAAATCCGATACAGTAATAGAAATTTGGTTGTTACTTGCGACATTAGCTCCAATTTGAAAATTAACACCAGCCAACGAGCCATGAAGTACTTTCTTTCCGTTAAATTCGGTGTTGTTGATGATACGGCTTACTTCCTGCCCTAACTGTGTAAATTCATTACCTAGTTTCTTACGGTCATCGAGAGAGACAGCTGCAAAGTTAGCAGCCTGAACGGCCAAGTCACGCATACGCTGCAAGGTATCGGTAATATTTCCCATTCCGGCTTCAGCTGTTTGCGCCATCGAAATACCATCATTAGCGTTTCGTGCAGCCACTGTCATACCCCGAATCTGCGAGGTCATCTTATCTGTAATGGCCAAACCTGCCGCATCGTCTTTTGCAGAGTTAATCCGCAAACCTGAAGACAGCCTTTCCATTGAAGTAGATAACCCGTGACTGGTCCTATTTAGACTTAACTGAGCATTCATCGCCCCTAAGTTTGTATTAATTTGCATTGCCATGACTTTATCTCCAAAAAATCCCTCGGTTCAATCCAAGAGAAAAAATTAATCTATCTATTCAAAATTTGTTAAACCTTCATCTCGAAAATGTTATCGACGTGCCAGTAAATTACTTTAATATTTTTTTTAAAAATATTTTGGAAAATTCACCTTGCGCACGTAAAAAATCTGACTCCTTGCCTATATCCAGCCAATATTCATGAATAGGGAACATTGAAATCAACTCCCCCGCTATAATTTGCCGATTTAACAGCTCCGGCATATCAATCTGTTGTTGCTTGGCAATGGATTTCACCAACGATTGATTAAGCACATAAACGCCCGCACTGGCAAAACAACTATGAACGGGTTTTTCGACAATGCCGGTAATACGTTGCGCATCGATACTTACAACACCATAAGGAATTTGGTACTCATATTGACGCACGCACAGCGTCGCTATTCCTTTATGCTCATTATGATAGTCCAGCAAACGGCCAAAATCGATCTGCGTCAAAATATCGCCATTCATCACAATCATCGGCAGATCGGACACGTCGGCGGGCAATAGACCTAACGCACCTGCAGTTCCTAATGGCTGATGCTCTTCAATATAGCGTATTTTTACCCCCCACCGTTGCCCATCGCCAAAATAATCTTTAATCTGATCTGCCAGATAATGAACAGCAATATAAAAATCCCTAAATCCTGATCTCACAAAATTCTCAATAGTCGTTTCGAGAATCGGCTTGCCGCCAATTTCCAATAACGGTTTAGGGCAATTATCCGTCAGCGGCCGTAAACGTGTCCCAAAACCGCCCGCCATCAGAAATACCGGGTTCTGGAACTGAGGCTGTTTATACAATCCCTGCAACGTCTCCAGTCTAACCACTTTGCCATCGTCATCCAGAACCGGTAGATGAATTAAGCTATACGCCTCCATCATCGCAATTAACTTAGTTTTGGAATCACTAACCGATGCGACTTTTGGATTCGTATTCATCACTTCTGCAACAGAGTGATCCAATGAGAGACCCTTTATCAAAGCCCGCCTTATATCACCATCAGTGACCACACCGGAAAGCCCCTCGAGCTCATCAATGACCAACGCGATCTGTAACGCCGCTTTGTCTATCACATGAATAGCTTCCTGCAACGTGGTGTTCGGATTGATCAGCGCCTCACGCCAGTTATGTTTCATACCTTGTCCCTGCTTATCGATCTTATTAGCGGCCTGGCCGGATAGACAATCCGGTTACTAGCAATAGGCCGTGTTATCACACTACCGGCGCCGATAATACTGCCGGCGCCAATGCAAATACCCTGAATGATCGTCGCTCCGGTCCCTATATGGACCGCGTTGCCTACCTCAACAGCTCCGCTGAGCACTGCACCGGGCGCGATATGAACATGACTCCCAATACGACAATCATGATCAACAATTGCCCCGCTGTTGATAATCGTATTCTCAGCAATTTCCGTGCCTGTCTGGATAATGACACCGGCCATAACCTGTACGCCGTCGCTTAATTCAACATCGGCAGCAACAATCGCAGTGGGATCAACCAAGATTTTAAAGCGATAGCTTTTGGCACAAAAAGCCTTGAACAAGCTGGCGCGCAAGCCTTTGTCTTTGGGCAGCGAACCGATGCCGTTAACTAACTCGACTTCCGTCGCGGGATAGTCGAACACTGCATTATCTCCGCCTAAAACCTTGAGCCCATGCACGACGTTGCCTACGGTTTGATTCGGGTCGACAATGCCCAGTATCCGGCAATCCAATCTACGCAGTATATCGATCAAGACCTTGGCATGACCTCCGCCGCCTAACACGATGACAGGCTTAGCCATCAATCAACTCATCGGCGTCGTAATCTTGACTGCTAGACTTACCCAGCATCGTCCAATAATCCATAGGGCTTTTGCCCGTGCCGGGACGCTTGAGAGTCAAATTTTCGTCAGTAAAAAGCTCTCCCGCCGAAATGGCGCGTTTTGCGACCAGACTTTTGCGCACGACTTGCCGGTTTTCCAGTTCCAACGGCTGGGGGCATTTAAGCCTCTGCCCCAACGCTTTTTCGACATCCCGAATGTTGCGCACCATCTCTTTAAGCTCATCAGGTTCCAGCGAAACCTGATGATCCGGGCCTTGCAACATCCTGTCCAGCGTGAAATGCTTTTCGATAACCGTCGCCCCCCGGGCCGTTGCGACGACCGGCACCAGCAAGCCTACGCTATGATCCGAATAACCCACATCCAGCCCGAAAGCCTGTTGCAGCACATCCATTGCCCTTAGGTTGATATTCTCCACTGGCGTCGGATACTCGGACGTGCAATGCAACAGAGTCACGTTATCCCGTAAAACCGCCTGCCCCTGCTTCGAACTATAGGCGCGCCGGAAAGCGTCGACCGATGGCGGCAAATCCTGACCAATATAGCCGAACGCCAGCACACCCAACGCCGTTTCAATCTCGCCCAACGTCGCCATGCCAGTCGACAGGATGACTCGCTTGCCGGTTTGCGCGTGAGCCAGCAAAAATGGCCCGTTGGTAATTTCGCCTGACGGTATTTTCAGCGTTTTAACGCCCAGCTCCCGGACCAGAAAGTCCAGGCTTTCGAAATCGAACGCAGTCGATAAAAACTCGATGCCTTGCTGTCGGCAATAGTCCAGCAACTCAAAGTGAAACTCATATTTCAGTTCCAACCGCTTCAACATCGCCAGCTGACTTTCATCGGCATCGGTCGTGATTTTTTGGTAACCGGCTTTCCCGGCATGCCGGGTGACCAAATTTTCCGCCTTAAACGTCTGGAATTTGACGGCATCCGCGCCGGCCGCCACTGCGGCATCGATCAATCTGCGAGCGGTTTCCACATCTCCGTTATGATTGACGCCGGCTTCCGCGATAATAAAAACACTCATGGTTTATTCCCTACAATCCAGATCGTAAAAACTTTTTTTCAATAAACCGTCCAGTGCCTGCGTTTTCAGCACTGCTTTGATTTTGGCCGAAGCGCCGCAGTCGCCGTAAGGGTTTTCGACCGTTTGCAATAATGCTTGAAATTCCTCGGAGAAAAGCCGGTCCAGCGCCTGCGCGATGGCCTCCGTTCCGGGCTCGCAATGAATCACGCTGTCTGCACACAGCCGCCCTTTCTGCCTGTCGCCGATATTGATCGTGCCGATTTTAAACGCTGGCGCTTCGATCAATCCGCTGGACGAATTGCCGATGATCGCATCCATATATTGCAATGCAGACAAATAACGTAACGAGCCCAGCGAAACAAACGACACGATACGTTCGGGAAAACGCTGCCGGTATTGCTCGATCATGGCGATGATGACTCGGCCGTCGGTATCGGCGTTTGGCAGCGTAAAAATGATATGACAATCGCCGAAACGGTCCAGCGCTTGCAGCAGTTGCTCAAATTGCGCGGCCGCCGTCGCTTGTTCCAGCGTGACGGGATGAAACGTCACCAGCAAGTTGCGCTGGCCCAATTTAAAATCGATGGCTTGCTCTAGCTGCGCCTTGTCCAGTAATTGCAGCCTGGCGATATTGTCCAAGCCCGGCGCGCCGACGTTAAACACATGCGGCGGCAGTTCGCCCAGTTGGATCACGCGTTGCCGGTACCGTTCGGTCGAAGTAAAATGCAGGTGCGCCATTTTGCTGATCGCATGGCGAATCGCATCGTCGACCGCGCCTTCGGTGATTTCACCGCCGTGAATATGGGCAATCGGAATGCGGTGCGCCATCGCGGCCTGGCACGCGGCAAAAATCTCGAACCGATCACCTAGCACCACCAACACATCCGGCTGCAGCGAATCCAGCGCATCGGCAAAACCGATCACGCCCAGACCGATCGATTTAGCGATACTGACCGGCGTATCCGACGACAGCAGCATTTCCACTTTGCGCTGGATCGTAAAACCGTCCTGTTCGATTTGCTTCCAGGTTAAGCCGAATTCCGGCGACAGGTGCATGCCTGTAGCGACAAGTTGCAACTCCAGATCGGCATCGTCCTGGATTTCTTTCATCAGCCAGTACAACAGGCCGTATTCGGCGCGCGAACCGGTGACGACGCAGATTTTACGCTTGACCGGCTGCATCAGCCGGTCACACTGCTAGGGATATTGACGACTCTGGCTGCGGCCCATTCGGTGTTGACCAGACTGTCTTTTTGGCAATGCCGGTACATCGGCAAGCGGTGCATCGGTTCCCAGACAGGCCGGGTCATGACGCCTTGTTCGTTGGTCGCCTTCAGAAAAGCATCCCGCGCCACCGCGTCTTCAAGCACGACCGCATTCAACCAGTAATTCGAACACGCAGCTTCCGGCTCGACGACGCATTGCCAGCGATTGCGTCCGCACCAATCGATATAGCGTGCCGCCAACTCTCGTTTTTTGTCCAGGAATGAAGGCAGGCATTCAAGCTGAGCAACACCCAATGCAGCATTCAGGTTGGGCATCCGGTAGTTGAAACCGACCTGGTCGTGCATGAACTCCCACGCATGCGGCTGCTTGGCGGTTGTCGTCAAATGCTTGGCTTGTTTCGCCAATTGTTCGTCGTCGGTCAGAATCATGCCGCCGCCGCCAGTGGTCATAATTTTGTTGCCGTTGAAGCTCAACACGCCCAATTGACCAAATGTGCCGCAATGCCGGCCATGCAAGGTGCTACCCAACGCTTCCGCAGCGTCCTCGACCACCGGGATACGGTATTTTTCGCATACCTCGATAATTCCGGGCATGTCGGCCGGGTGCCCGAACGTGTGCATCGGCAGGCAGGCGGCAATGCGTTTGCCGGTCTGTTTATTGCAGGTCTCGCCATTACGCTGTTCGGCAAACCGGTTCAGATAATCCGCCAAAGCCTGGACTGAAAGCCCCAGCGTCGTTTTGTCGACATCGACAAAAACCGGCTCGGCGCCGCAATAATGGATCGCATTACAGGTTGCGACGAACGTTAAAGCCTGAGTGATAACTTCTTCATCCTGCTTCACGCCAGCCAGCAGCAAGGCAACATGCAAAGCCGCCGTACCGTTTACTGTCGCTACCGCGTATTTAGCGCCAGTATAGCTCGCGCACTCTGCTTCAAACCGGTCGACGTATTGGCCGACGCTGGACACAAACGTACTGTCAATTGCGTCGAGCAGATATTCTTTTTCCCGGCCCTGAAACCGCGGCACATGCAGCGGGATCGGCTGCTCGTCCGGGTACAGTTCCCTGACGTAGCGGATAAAACCGTCGGCAATTGCTCCATGCATTGTTCTACCTCCTACATCCCTGTAGTCGTCATACATTGTAGAGACCGGATTTATATTTTTTGAGGTTTTCCGGCTGCACAAACCAGTCTACCGTGCGCAGCAAGCCTTCGGTCAAGCCGACTTGGGGTTCGAAACCGGTCAAGGCCTTGATTTTGCTGTTATCGCACCAGAGCCGGTTTACTTCGGATTTTTCCGGGCGCAAGCGCTGCTCATCGACGATAAACTCGACATCGCTGTGCATGATGTCTTTGATCAGATTCAACGTGTCGCCTATCGATATTTCCGAATTGGAACCGATGTTCACCGTCTCGCCCAGGGTTTGGTCAGATTCGGCCAATGCGATAAAACCACGGCAGGTATCTTCAACGTAATTGAAATCTCGCGTCGGCGAAACGTCGCCCAACTGGATTTGCTTTTTGCCGCTGGCGATCTGGGTGATGATGGTCGGGATAACCGCCCTGGCCGACTGCCGGGGCCCGTAAGTGTTGAACGGACGGGCTATCGTCAGCGGCAAGCCGAACGCATTGTGAAAACTCATCGCCATCGCATCGGCGGCGATTTTGCTGGCGCTATACGGCGATTGCGGCTGTAACGGGTGTTTTTCGTCGATGGGCACATATTGGGCAGTGCCGTAGACTTCGCTGGTCGAGGTATGCACCACGCGCCGGACCTTGTTGTCCAACGCGGCCTGGCAGATATTCAGCGTGCCTTTGATGTTGGTGTCGACATAGCTATCAGGGGCCACGTAAGAATAAGGAATCGCAATCAACGCGGCTAAATGATAGATAACGTCAATACCTTGGGTGATGTGTTTGCAATAATGCGGATCCCGGACATCGCCGCTCAATACTTCGACTTGATCCAGGCCGTTGATATCTTCGAGCCAGCCCCAGTTATTGAACGAATTGTATTGGGATAAGGCTTTGACCTGGTGCCCCTGCTTAACCAGCATTTCGGTAAGATGCGAACCGATGAAACCATCGGCCCCAGTCACTAATATATTTGCCATAACTTCACTGTGTTATTGTTCAACCAACCCTGCTTTTACCAACGCTTCGGCCATGGCCCAGTCGGTTGGCGTATCAATATCCAGGCTCATAATAGCGTCCATGATCAACGGCAACGTGCGCTCGGAATAAAACGATTGTCTTTCCTGTAAGACCGAGGTCTTGCACAGATACATCGCGCCGTTCGGCGTCAATAGCGGCTCGACGTCCTGGCGCCGGGTCTGCACGCGCTCCTCGCTCAGCGCGGTTAAGAAGCCGTCCTGAGTCCTGAACAGCGTCGTCAAATCGCGGTGTATTTCCTTGCAACCGATCACTCCGTCCGCTTGGTACTGCGCCATCATCGCCAGAGCTTGCTCAATTATAGCAGACGACCGGAAAGGCGAAGTCGGCTGTAGCCACATCAATTGTTCCGGCAAATAGTTGTATTCGGCCTCGAACCATTGCAACGCATGATCGACGACGGCCAATGCCGACGCCGTATCATTAGAACAATTAACCGGACGAATAAACGGCACATGTAATCCTGCCTTCCGGCCCACGTCGGCGTAATGTTCGGAATCGGTCGATAAAATGGCAAGACAGTTGGCGGGATTTGCTTTTTTGATGGCCTGAGCCGTCCAAGCAATCAAAGGCTTATATCCTAACAATTTTATATTTTTATTAGGTATTCCCTTCGAGCCGCTTCTGGCAGGAACAATAATCAGTGTTTGAGTCGACATATTTTCTTAATTTTCTTTTTCAAACTCAAACCAAAGTAGAGCGATAAAAATGCTTGACTAAGTATGCGCGACAACACTATTGGTTTTGAAGTTGACTGCAATATTGTTTATTAATCTTTCCTGAGATACCCGCACTGTATTTGAATAATGGCTATGTAAAACCACGCTCTCGCCAAATAGCTCAACCAAAACAGGCTCACTATAATTTGCAATAGCATCGGTGGCAGGAAAGCTGCTTAGAGACTTTATCGCCGATTGTTCAATAAAGAGACTTTATCGCCGATTGTTCAATAAAATGATGGACGGCCGCATCATAAGTAAATTTTTGCGCTAGCAATAACGGAGACTTAACAGGAGTCGCCCGATTTTCAAGAATATTCCTTAAGTCCTGTTCGGTTTTAAAAAACAGGCAAAACTCGTCCCAATGCGGCGTTTCTGCAATATCCCGGCAATCGTAAACGACTGGAATACAACCGCAAGCCGCAACCTCGACGAGACGTTGGGAATTAATTTCAAACGGATGGGAAACAACCGCGTACGTTGCCGAGCGATAGACATCAGCAACCTCAACACCGTGTTGTAGCTCACCTTGATAAAAAGGCGCAATTAGTATGTCCTGTTTCCAATAACGCCCATAAATCTCCACTGGCAGATTTGAATTTTGACAAAGCCATTTTACGGAATAATCTCTGACGACATAATGCAGAAGCTTCCAAAACACAAACTCGTAGTTCAAATGTGTGCGTTCTGCAATAGTTGTTATCGTCTGCTTATTAAAACTTCCTCCCTGGTTTAGTATTTCAACTAGCTCTGCTATAGCTTGCTGCTGCTGATTATCAGTAAAATTCACCGCCGGTAAATAGGAACTGCCAATAAAAACAACTTTCTCTTCTCTGTCAACAACATCTTTAATATTAAAAATATCGTTATCCACAACAAAATGCTGCCTGACAACATCACGAGCTCCACACTCCATCAGATGCGTATCGAGAAAAGAAGAAATCGAAAAATTAAAATCGTTAGCTCTCCAGTTTATTAATTCATGTTTTTTTAGCGGTGGCATCAGATCCTGCCACCAGACAATATTGATAACATCATCATGAAGAAAAATATTATTCAGGTTATTCACATGGAATGTGACATGCGGATTGAAATCAATATATCTGCTAAGCATGTCGACAAAATTATTGGTTTCCATGTCATTGGCTTCAATATAGAAGAGAACTTGGCAACCTCTTTTTTCAAATGCCTTTGCTACACCTTGCGAGCTATATTGCATGACGGTGGTCAGTCGGCAGCTGGGAATAAATACGCGTATTGGCTCGCCTTCAACAACATCCGGTTTCAGCGCTTTTGACACACTAATTAATTGTTGAGCAAAGGCTAATCGTTTATTTTTTATAGCCTCTAAAGCGTTGACAAAATCTTCCTTTACCACCGCTTGTAGTTCTTCTTCCAACTCACAAGGCACTTCAATTTTTCCCGGCAGCCGCAATCTGGACGTAACAAAAAAATCGATAATATCTGAGAATTCGATATGAATCAGATTGCCAATATCATGTGCTGGCAATTCTCCTCGGTAATAGCATACTTGCAGACCGTCTATAGTAGGATGTCCGCAATAGACTCGTTTTTTCTTCTTGGCTTCGTTTAGCGCTAAAAGCGGGTCGACAAAATAAGTATCCTTATCAAGAAAATCCGATAGTTTTTGGTTGCTTAACTGGTCTTTTATTTCGCCGATAATATCGTCGCGCTCGCAACGTTTGATATTAATTTCCTCAATAATATCGGCAGGCATCTTGTTAAAATGCACTATACCATCTTGAGAAATGGCAATAATTTGCGGTATCGGCAAGTGATTATGCGCAAAAAAATCAACAAAACTATCGACCGGCACCTGAATAAAATTATTCAGTACAATATCGGTTAATGGTCCATTGTAATAGCAATACTGTAAGCGCTCACAGCCTCTTTCATCGACAATTCTATTTTGCTTTACCGCTTCTGAGTAAGCATCTTCTATATTAAGAAAAAATATATCCTTGCTTATCTTGTCTTGCAGGCCAAGTCTTTCTTGCCCAATCATAGCCATCCTAAATTCAAATCCATCAAATAAAATTGATATGCTCAGGCGGATTTTTTAAATCCCACAGGAACTTATTGACATAATCCTGCCGACAGCCAATAGCACAATCCTTATGCACATCGACCGATTCGGCAACGTCTTTATGCACTTGCCAGTAACGCTCGCTGTTAGCAACCAAGTCGTAGAAAGAATCCTTATGCAAATCGCCAATATAAAACCGCTCTTTATTAAAAAACGGCCCGCAAGGATAGATTTTTCCGTTGCCCGAGATTTGCAGCAAAAACGGCGTACCGAAGCATTGATCGTATTTCCGGTAGCCATCTTTATACAGATTAGTTTCACCGGCCGCGTTGATTTTGTTCCATTTCGCCTGCACCACGTAATTGTCGTTGCTAAGCTGCTCGGCCTGCTTCAACACGTCGCCGATTTGCAGGTAAGCGTCGTAATCGATGCCGATTTCCTTGTATTCCGAATCCGAGCAATGTTTGATCACGAAATAATCGACGCCCAGTTCGGCGCCCAATTCGGCTTCCGCCAGTACCTCGTCGAAGCATTCCGGAATCAACACCATCTGCAAACCTAGAGTGCATTTATAGTTGTTCTCTCTCTTGATTTTGACCAGCTCGCGAATTTTCTCGATCAACAGCTTGAAGTTGTTCTCGCTGGACTGGTGCACGCGCCGGAAGCCTTCCGGCGTGCCAGCGGACAGATTGAAGCGGATATAGCTCATGTTTTTCAGCAAATCGTGCGCCCGGTCCATATCCAGCAGCAGACCATTAGTTGCCATTGATGTATCGATGCCGAGACTAGCAGCGAGCACGGTCGCATCGTAAAGCGTAGGATTCAGCGTCGGTTCGCCATCGCCGATAAAACCCAGCGACTTGACGCCAAGCTTGCCGCAGTCCTCAACAAATTGCAGCAGCGCCTCACGGCCGATCATCGTGCCTTTGGTCATGTTCTGCACCACCGCATAGCAGTACAAACAGGCTGTGTTGCAAAACTTAGTCAGGCCCATGTCGATATGCACCGGTGCGAAGCGCTGGCCGTTTTGCCAAGCCTGAATCCGGTCCAAGTGATGAAGCATTTTATGCCCATCGAAACGGAAACGTTCTTTCTGGGTTCGAAAACTGGGGCCGGTAAATTGGTTCGGCACCGGTTTTTCGTGCTCGCAACCTTCCTCAAGCCGGATAATGCCCTGCTCGCCGTCGTGCGAAACGCTTTTGAACTGCTGTCCGGGCAGCTTGGTCAACTGGCTGGTGTCGATGACCTGATAGTCGCTGTTCGTCAGCGCACTACGGTCGACAATCTGGTTGGACGTCCGCAATTTGTGCCCTGGCTGGCTAAACATAGGGGCGTTATCGGGAATTGAAGTGACGGCAGAATTGCCGAAACGATTGGTTGGACCATTCTTAGCCATAATATTGTTTTCTCTGTTCGTTAAAAAGGGCCGGCGAAACTGCGGTCAGGCAAATCTTTTGCTAAATCGGACTGCAATTTTGCTCTCACTGTTTGAGTTAGCGACTGTTTATCTAACATCTCCAGTACTATAGACGCAATTTCTTCGGCGCCCGGATAATAATGGTTGGCCAGGTACGGCGACGTTGGCACCGGATGGTTCGGATAGGTGATCAGGCGCGGCGGCTGTCGCAACAATCCGTAGTGAGACAGAAAAAGCTTGGACAACAGGTTGTGCGCGACCGAAGCCATATCCGGAGCACAATCGGCAGCCAGCAGCAAGCCGGTCTTGGCGACCGACCGGGCCACGCCGTCTATATCCAACGGCGTCAGGCAGCGCATGTCAACAACCTCGGCGTCGATGCCGTGCTCTGCCAGCACGGCCGCAGCTTTCAGCGCTTCAATCGTCATTTGCGAGAACGCCGCCAAAGTAATGTCGCAGCCTTTGCGCAACACCGCCGAACCGACAAGCTGATCCCGGCTACCGTTTTTATCGACCTCGCCCTGGATATGGTGCAGCCAGCGGTGCTCGATGAACAACACCGGGTTGTTGTCGGCGATCGCATCCAGCATAAAATGGTAAGCGTCGTTGGCGGTCGTCGGCATCACCACCCGCAAACCCGGCACTTGCGCGAACATCGCTTGCAGGCTTTGCGAATGCTGCGGCCCCTGGCCCCAGCCGCGGCCGATAATCACACGGATTACCAGCGGCACGCGCTGCTGGCCGTCGAACATGTAATGCCATTTGGCCGCGTTATTGACAATCTGGTCGACCGACAGCAGCGCAAAGTCGATGCGCTGGTGCACCAGCACCGGCCGCATGCCGCCCAGCGCCGCTCCGATGCAAATACCGGTCATGCCGTTTTCGGCCAGCGGCATGTCCAACACCCGCTCGGCACCGTATTTTTCGCGCAGACCAGCGGAGGTCGCGAAAATGTTTTTCGGGTCCGGCACTCCTTCGCCGATCAAAATCATCTCGGGATATTGCGCCAAACCGTCGTCCAGCGCTTCGCGTACCGCCTCGCCGTAACTCATGGTTTTGACATCACGCATATAAATGTCGCTCCATGCTGTCAGCAACAGGATGGCTGCCTTGCAACGCCCATTGGAATGCCTGTTCGATCTCCCCGTCCAGCGTTTTTTCCATCACCGACAGTTCCGCGTCATTAATCAAACCACCGTCCAACAATGTTTGCCACGTTTGCAGCAGCGGGCAACGCTGTTTCCAAGCCTCCAGTTCGCCCGGCGGCCGGTAACCCAGTTCGTCGTCTTCGTTGGGGCCGCAATGTTCCGGCCAGCGGTGGGTGTGCAGCTCCAGAAACTGCGGCCCTTGCCCGGCGCGGGCATTGGCGATGGCGGTTTGTGCCAGTGCATAAACCTGATCGACCCGGTTGCCGTCGCCGCTGGCAGCCTGCAAGCCGTGAGCGGCGGCGATTTTGTAGATGTCGCGCTGGGGTTGGCGTTCGGCCAGCGGCGTCATCACCGAATACTGGTTGTTCTCGCAGACGAACAGCAGAGGCAGTTTTTTCAGTGCGGCGAAATTCATCGTTTCGTGCAGTACGCCTTCCTCGAAACAACCGTCACCGAAAAACACCACCACGACATTGGATTCCTTTGCGGCGGCCGCTTCCGGCATCCTCGGCTCTGGCCTCCTGCTTCGCTCTACCTCCTCCATCCATGGAGTCGTGCCTTTCGCGGCACTAGCACATACCTGTGCGGCGCCGGATTTTTTGTTCCGCTCGGCCCAGGCATACCCAGCCGCCAGCGGTACAGTGCCGCCGACTATCGGCGTGGACGCGATAAATCCGGCAGCCAGGTCGGTCAAATGCATCGAGCCACCACGACCGCCGCAGCAGCCTTCGACAAAACCGTACAGCTCAGCCAACAATCGGCGTAAATCTCCGCCTTTGGCAAGGTAGTGGCCATGTCCACGGTGATTGCTGAATACCTTATCTTGAACGGTCAGGTGAGCGCTAACACCGACAGCAATCGCTTCTTCGCCGATACAAAGATGTGTTGGACAACGCATTTCCTGCTGTTGGTAACGCTCAGCAATCGCTTCTTCGATACGACGAATACGGAGCATTTGATAGTAGAGCTGCTTTAAATCGGCAGTTGCTTGGGCCATAACCGTTACTTCAACAAAGTTGCGATATATTTGAATAGCGCTACAGCCCTGACCGGCTCGCGGTTGCAGACAATTTGCACGTCCAACGCGGCGGCAACGCTACCGGCGAACAAGGCTTGCTCAGGAGCAAAACCGCCGGCTAAACATAAACCCGCAATCGATAAAAATGCGTCGCCGGCCCCTATCCTGTCCACCACCTGCGAAGACAGGGCCGGAATTTTATATGCAGTTTTGTCGTCATCCATCATCAATGCGCCTTTAGTGCCCCGGGTAATCGCGACATGTTTGGCTTGCAGCGTGTCTGCCAGTTGCCCGGCCAGCTCTTCAATCTCACCGATTCTGTCATGCGCCGCCAGCCGTAATTCCGGTTCGTTTAACGATAAAAAGTCTGCGCGTGGGTAGCGAGTGATCAGGTGATAGCCGCGGTTGCCACTGTTGACCTGGGCGTTCACGGCCAGGAATCTCGCGTTACGCGACAATTTCTCGACCATTTCGCCGGAAATGAAGCCGTTGCCGAAATCCGGCACGATTACCGCATCAAAATCGGCCAAATGCTTGTCCAGCCAGTTCACAACCTTGCGGTTGGTTTCCTCGGGCAGTGGCGCGTCGTTATAAAAATACACTTCAAACAGTTTGGCAATATCGGCATCGACATAGCGTCGTTTGACGATAGTCGGCCGATCCTGGCTGAAAAAAAATACCGGATCGATAACCGAATTAAGGTTAGCCCGAATAAAATCCTCATGGCTCCTAGTCGAGCCCAGTCCTGTCAACAAGGTGACACTGTCGGCGAACTCGGCGATATGATTAGCCACCGCAATCGCGCCGCCGGCGAAGCGTTCGTAATCATTGTATTTAACCGCAAAGACATTGCCTTTGCCGGTCTGGCCCAATGCCGACGTATAGTGGTATTCATCGATGATCGCTTCGCCGACCACTAACACGTTCAGGTTACTCAGTTTTTTCAGCTTGCCGATAATCTCGTTAGCGCTGATCACTTGCTTGAATTGATCAAGATAAGCGGAAGTTTCCGGTGAAAATACCTCAAAGTATTCATTCAACAAGCGTGTCGAACTGGAAGTCAATTCATCGGTAAAGAAAATCCGGCCGCCGTGGCGCTCGACCGCATCTTTTTCATGCTGGATATTGCCGGTAATATCGTCACTGGTACTCTTGTAATCGCTGCCTTTGACGTACAGGTCCGGCTTGACCTGGTCCAGCACTTCAACAGCGGTCACCGCATGATTGATTGCCACGTGATCGACGCAGGCCAGCGCGGCGATATTCTCGGCTCGCAGGTATTCGTTGAACACCGGCCGGCCCGGCCCCTTATTGACGAATTCGTCGGCGGTCACGCTGACCAGCAGATGATCAGCCTGCTTGGACGCACTTTGTAAGTGGCGGATATGGCCAATATGTAAGAGGTCGAACGTGCCGTGACATAAAGCCACGGTTTTTCCTTCGGCTTGCAGCTCAGCGCAACGTTGCGCCAACTGCTCGATAGAGACGATTTTTTCGGTCGACATAGAGGCTATTTCCTGATGAGGTGATCGGTAATATGGTGCAACACGAACAAATGCCCTAGTTCGACCATGCCGTAATGGCTGCTGTCCAGCCAATAATTCCAGCGCCCCAGCTTGCGTAGCGGATTGTCGTCCTTGAAGCCGCTTAGCGTCATCACTGCCAACCCTTTAATATTGGCTGCCTGCACCGCATTGATGATATTCAACGATTGCCCGGAACTGCTGATCGCGATCAGTAAGTCGTCAGGATTGGCAAAGGAGGCGATTTGTTTCGCAAACGCCTGCTCGTACCCAAAATCGTTGGTAAAACAGGTCAGCGGCGCCGCCTCATGCAAAGTCAATGCGCATAAGCCGCCGACATTGCGCAGGTCGGTAATCACATGACTGGCAATCGCCGCGCTGCCGCCGTTACCGAGCACCATGATCTTGGCCTGCTGTTCGCGGACTCTGGCGAACTCGGCCAGCATCTGTTGAATTACCGTATCGCCATCCAGCAGCAACCCTTGATGATCGGTAAAAACGCTGCCGGTCAACAGCTGCGCGAATTGTGATGCCGCTTGTCCTATAGCCATATGCAGCCCTCTTTATTTGTCGAGATATTTAAACCAGTCGGCTGTCGCATCGGCTATTGAAGTCGGATTCCATAGCGGCGCATCTTTCCAATAATCAATATGGTCGATCATATTGGCGACGCCTTGCTCAAAACTGACTTGCGGCCGCCAGCGCAGTTTTTCCTGAATCTTGGCGGTATCGGCAAAAGTGCAATCCGGCTCACCAGGGCGCTTGGGGATGTATTCGATCGGCCCGCCCAACAGGCCGACCAAGTGGTTGACGCTATAGGTGCCGCCGCTGCCGACATTCATGATTTCGCCGCAAATATCGGACTGGGCCGCAACGATAAAAGCGTTGGCGACATCGGTAACATAGGTGAAATCACGGGTTTGCGTGCCGTCGCCGACCACGGTAAACGGCTTGTTGTTGATTTTTTGCGCCAAAAACACGCCGAACACGGCGCCATAAGCGCCGGTGGTGCGGGCATGCGGTCCGTAAACATTGAATAATCTCAACGATACTGCCGGTAGGTCATACAGCTGCGCCCAGTGCATGACCAGTTCCTCGCCCAAATATTTGGTCAGCGCATAAGGATATTGCGGTTTGATAGCGGCGGTTTCAGGCGTTGGAAATTGCTCGGCCAAACCGTAACAGGAAGACGATGCGGCATAAACAAAACGCTTGATATTGGCCGACTTGGCCGCTTCCAACACGTTAAAAGTACCGCTGACGTTGGTTTCGTAGTAAGCGCGCGGCTGTTCGATAGACGGCACAATGTCAGCCACTCCGGCCAAATGGAACACCCAATCGACGTCGGCGAATAAGGGTTTGATCGCTTCGGCATCGCGGATATCGGCAAGATGAAACTGAAAATTAGGCTGATCCAGTAGGTCGGCTATGGTCTCCCGGCGGCCGCCGGTCAGATTGTCGATCACTTTTACTTCGTGACCTTGCCGCCACAATTCCCGGCTTAAATGGCTGCCGATAAAACCGGCGCCGCCTGTAACTAATGCTTTCATGGTCTGGACTTAAATAAAATTGATATGGGGCGGTTGCTGCGCCGTTAGTTTGTCGAGATATTGGTTGACCGCTTCCATCCGGCAGTTTTTACGACATTGGGTAATATCCAGTTCTTGGCTGATGTATTGCCAGTTCAGCCGCCTCTTTTCGCCTTCCCAAATCTCCTGGAACGACTGCTGTTGGATATTGCCGTAAGCAAAACGTTGATCAGTTAAATAAGCGCTGCAACCGTAAACTTCGCCGTCGGCCATAATATAAGCCCAGAAATACGGCGTCGCATGACAAGTTTTATAGCGGGACGTTTCGGATACCGAGTAATTTTTCATCGTTTGTTCGCGGAAAATCACATTAAAACTGTCGCTGTTAAATTTTTCCAGTTCTTCAGCCATGCCGAGTAAATCGTCGTAACGCAAGCTTTCGTAGCGCCGGGTTTCACTAAATAAATGCTGGGAATAAGGCTTGACCACCAGGTAATCCAGGCCAATATCGCGGCAGATGGCAGCCAAAGCCGTCACTTCATGTTGATTTTCCGGCAACAGCAGGATTTGCGCTCCCAGAGTACAAGACAAATTCCTGGCTTTCTTATCAATGACCGCGTTACGCAGGTTATTCAGCACCAAATCGAAATCAGACGCTTTGGTCTGATGAATCGCGGCGTAATTCTCAGCACTTCCGGCATTTAACGATACTTTGATCCACGACACCAGCGGCAGCGACTGCTCGATAAAGCGTTGGTTCATTAACGTGCCGTTGGTGGTGAAGGCAACATCGATGCCTGCTGCGGCGGTCAGGCCGACAATCTCATTAATCTCTTTATGCAGCATCGGTTCGCCTTCGCCGGCGTACATAATACTCTTTACGCCCAGCCGGCCCATTTCAGCAAGGCGCTCGGCCAAGATTTTGACATCCAATCGTTGCGCTTTGTAACCGATATAATCAACCGCACAAAACGTGCAACGATGATTGCAGGCACCGACCGGCGATACTTCCATATAAATAGGATACACGGCTTTCGCCTGCCGCCAATCGTGCTTGCTGTCCAGCCACTGCGCGACCCGCTTAGGGTGATACACCAGTTTGTGACTGTCTACGCCGTAATTATCTGCCATGTATTTCCGGTAAATATAAGTTTTAAATTAACCAAATATTGTTATTTCTCTATTACTTGGACACGCTGGGTAACACTGCATACCAGTGTATACGGTATGGTATCGGCACATTGGGCAATTTCTTCAACCGGTAAATGCTCGCCCCATAAAATCACAGGATCGCCCGGCTTGGCTTCGCTTTGCTTGCCGAGGTCAACCGTGATCATATCCATCGACACCCGGCCGACCAGCGGCACGCGCCGGCCGTTGACCAGCACCGGCGTGCCGGGCTTGGCATGACGCGGATAACCGTCGCCGTATCCTATCGCAACCACACCCAGCGTTGTCGGTTCACCCGCGGCCCAGCTGCTGCCATAGCCGACGGTGTGGCCGGCCTCAATCCGCTTGACCGCAATCAACCGCGACTGTAACGTCATCACCGGAATTAGCCCCAGTTCCGGGCCGGTCCGTTCCGGGAATGGCGAGATGCCGTATAACATCACGCCGGGACGCACCCAATCACTTAGAGACTGCTTCCAGCCCAAGATGCCTGCCGAGTTCGCCAGACTGCGCTCGCCGGGCAAGCCGGCAACAGTGCGCTCGAACAAGTCGATTTGCGCAACCGTTTTCTCGTCGTCGACTTCATCGGCGTCGGAAAAATGCGTCATCAGATTGACCGGCTGCTGCACCCGGGCGCAACGGCTCAATCGCTGGTAGGCAACGTCGAACTCACGAGAACTAAAGCCCAGACGGTTCATACCGGTATCAAGCTTCAGCCAGATTGCACAAGTTTCTGGAGCCGTGCTTTTCTCAAGAATGTCCAGTTGCGTTGCACAATGCACTACGGCATCCAGTTGGTGATGCAATAATTGATTTAATTCTTCGGAACAGGTAAATCCTTCCAGAACCGCAATCCTGTTATTGAATCCGGCTTTGCGTAAGCGCACGCCTTCATCAACTCGGGCCACGGCAAACGCATCGGCCTGCCGCAAAGCGTCGGCAATACGCAATAAGCCATGACCGTAACCATTGGCCTTGATCACCGCCATCACTTTGGCGTTCGGCGCATGACTACGGACGACAGCCAGATTATGTTGCACCGCCTCCCGGTTCAGTTCGGCATAAGCGGCTGGGGTCATTCATAATCCCCGCTATAAGCAGGCCCGGCGAAGTTTTCGAAACGGGTAAACTGGCCCAGGAAGGTGAGCCTGACGGTTCCGAGCGGACCGTTACGCTGCTTGCCGATAATGACTTCGGCGATGCCTTTATCGGGGCTGTCTTCGTGATACACCTCGTCCCGATACA
>CAZJOY010000003.1:0-54721 GCA_964547705.1 uncultured Methylobacter sp.
CAACATCATGCGCGGCTGTTTCGGCGGCTGCACCTTCTGCTCGATTACCGAACATGAAGGGCGCATCATCCAAAGCCGCTCCGAAGATTCAATCATCAAAGAAATTGAAGCCATCCGAGACACCTCTCCCGCTTTTACCGGCCATATTTCCGATTTGGGAGGCCCGACCGCGAACATGTACCGGTTGGCCTGCAAAGCTCCCAAAATCGAAGCCGCTTGCCGTAAGCCATCCTGCGTTTCTCCGGGTATTTGCCCTAACCTGAATACCGACCATACCCCGCTGATTAAACTCTACCGCAGAGCCCGGGCCTTACCCGGTATCAAGAAAATCTTTATCGCGTCCGGTTTACGTTACGACCTGGCTGTGGAATCGCCGGAATACGTTAAGGAACTGGTCACCCACCATGTCGGCGGCTACCTTAAAATCGCCCCGGAACATACCGAGCAAAACGTGCTATCCACGATGATGAAGCCGGGCATGGGCACTTATGACCGATTCAAGAGCATGTTCGACAAGTTTTCCAAAGAAGCCGGTAAAGAGCAGTACCTGATCCCTTACTTTATCGCAGCCCATCCCGGCACGACCGATAAAGACATGCTCAATTTGGCGCTATGGTTAAAGCGCAACGGTTTTAGAGCCGATCAAGTACAGGCATTTTTACCTTCTCCAATGTCCATTGCTACCGCAATGTATCACTCCGGCAAAGACACCTTGCATAAAGTCAGTCGAACCGTAGCCGATATACCGATCCCCAAAAGCGTCAAGCAGCGCCGTTTGCACAAAGCTTTCCTGCGTTATCACGATCCCAAAAACTGGCCGCTGTTACGCGAGGCATTAAAAGACATGGGCCGTAGCGATTTAATCGGCAATGGCAAGCAGCATTTGATCCCCAGCTTTCAACCCAAAGGCACGATTGAAACACCTGATAAAATTCAACGCTTTAAAACCAAACACACTGGGCAAGACAACACTTATCGCAAGAATAGCAAACTACATTCAGTAAACAAAAAGAAAAAATATACAAAATAATTTAAAAAAGTATTTGCCAAAAAGAATTTATTGCGTATAATGACGACTTCTTCGCTGGTGTAGCTCAGTCGGTAGAGCAGCTGATTTGTAATCAGCCGGTCGCGGGTTCGATTCCCATCGCCAGCTCCAAGAATATCAAAGGGTTAGAGTCAAATCTAACCCTTTTTTTATGCCTAAAATTTAATAAAGTAGCATTTGGTCTGGGTTACGATCAACACTGCAAACAGATCAATCTAAAACTTATTGACCGGCATCTGTTACCGTCGCAAGATTGATGTGTCAACACTTTTCCAGACACACGGCTAAGCAGCTTTGAACTGCGATTCGTAGTCAACGGGCGACAGATAGCCATTGGCGGAATGAAGCCGCTCGCGGTTATAAAACACTTCGAACTATTCGAACACGGCCTGTTTTGGCCTCGACTCGGGTTCGACAGGCCTGATGGTGTATCAGCTCGGTTTTCAGGGTGTGGAAGAAGCTTTCTGAAACCGGTCGAGTCAACCGAAGTGAGCCGCCCCCTTCAGTTGCTCACGGAACCGTACGTGAACCTGTCGATTCATACGGCTCTTGTTATTCAGCCACTCACTTCCAAAC
This sequence comes from uncultured Methylobacter sp., assembly GCA_964547705.1. GTDB lineage: Bacteria > Pseudomonadota > Gammaproteobacteria > Methylococcales > Methylomonadaceae > Methylobacter_A. The sequence goes on from CAZJOY010000003.1 coordinate 1,625, forward strand.
TCGCCAATGAGCAAATAATGTCGGCTGTTGTCGATAGAACTCCCGCAACCATTGGCTGGCACGCCGTTTCCGGCGCTGTATCGATTTGAATTTCCGCCTCGCCCAGCTCAACAGCTTATCGTTGATGTAGCTATATATTGCCGACATCGCCGATTTCCTGAACTTTCCGTAATAAGCGATCCATCCCTGAATGATCGGATTAATGGCCTTGGCCAATTCCACAACACTTTGACTGTACCCCGCTTTTATCAACGGATGTCTCTTGAGCTTGGCCCTCATGGTTTTCAGCGCTTTGCGACTGACTGCCGGCGAGAAGCTGACAAAAAACTTGCAGTTTCTATCGCGAGCACTTCGGGGTCTAAACGTATACCCCAGAAAATCAAAGCTCTGATTCGGATAGTGCCCGTCTCGGTTAGAGTCCTTCAGTACACAATCTTGGTTTTCTCCTGGCAGAGTTCCAACCCACACTGGGTAAACCGCCGCCTGATTTGTTGCTCCTCCCGTTAGCGGTTGGCTGAATAACGCAACCCCTTCGCTCCCCCATTACAGCGCCTTCATCGCTACTACGAGTTGCTCCGCCCCTCTGGCTGACATGGGAACTTGCAAAGCCGCTGACAGTAGCGACTCCTCTTCCCTTGACATTCAGCCAGCAGGTTCCCACGTTCCACATAAGAGCCTGAACTAAGCTCATGCAGCCTCTACGCCGAACACCACTCAGTCCATAAACAGGCTCTGCCTGGGTTTGTCCCGGATGATCAATAACGCTATCCGGTTTTGACGTTGGTTGCTTTGCTTTTCGACATGTCATCAGCTGTTCACTTGCGTTCATCTGCTTAATCCATACCTGACACTTTGATAGTGCCTTTTCCAACGACGCTCACCACCGTGACTTTTGATCACCGCAGCTCGTGGCGGTTTGAAGCCGAGTCCTGTAACCAGACTTCGAGGGGCCTGCCCTCATCTCTCATGCAGCATAGCTGCTCGAAGGACTACGTCCTTCTTTGCGCCTTCGTGGCACACCGTTATCCCAACAATTCACCTTCCGGCTCATACTGCCTATCAAACCCTGGCGACCCAGCAAGTTTCGGTATGCCTGGCTGGCATACTGGCTGCCCCGGTCGGAATAGACGATCAGGCCGGGCGAAGGCTGGCGTTGGCAAAGTGCCATCTGTTCGCGGGCAAAGAAGGCCGACGCTTTTTCTAGCGCCCCGTGTGGGTATTAAGATGTCGTTGTCGATCCGCAATTGCCGATTCTCCGCTTCCAATTGCCGAATGCGTTGCTGGTCGGCGGTCAACGGCTTGCCGATGCCGGACTGATCGGCTTGTTCGGCTTCGACCTGTTTTAATCAGCGCCGTACAGCGGTTTCGCCCAGATTCATGTCCTGGCAGACTTGGCTGATACTCAGCCCTTGATCTTTGATCATCCGCACGACGGTCATTTTGAAAGTGGCGTCAAAGGCTCGACGTTTTTGAGTCATGCTCTTGTTCTTTAATTGGCTTGGGTTGATTTATTTTTTCAACCTATCGGTGTGTCTGTTTTTATTAGACCGCTACAATGACCCTCGTTGAGCCAAAGCCTATATCCATACCATAAAAATTAAAACCCTCTTCTATCGCTTCTCAACATGACCCACTACCAGCTCAAGCCCCAAGAGAAGACGGAATGCCCGGTCATTTATTGCTGAGCTAGGTATTCATACTACTTTTTTTTCTTTTCTTTTTGTCTTGTAATAGACAAAACATTTTGATTCTCTATCACTTGAAAATTAAGAAGAAATTAAAAAGATGTAAATAACTAAAATTATTTTATTCATTATTAACTTGAGTTCCGGCAGGGCGTAAATCGTGAAGCAAATCTAGCTCAGAACTATAACAGCTATCAATCGGCTGAAGATTATTGTTAAGCGCTTAGCACATTAATTTGCGAGATATTTAAAAACTCACACACATAACTGTAATACATTTAACATTGGGTGGAAGAAATGACAATAATAAATGAGCATTTATCAGTAAAACCTGTACCGTCATATTTCATCTTACCTAATAACTCAGCTCATAATCGGACGACTTCTGGCGATTTTTTTTATGAGCCTTGTTTTCATGAGCAGCTGCGCCTTGAGACGCTTCGGGCTCAGCGATCTAAATCCACGCTATCAATTATATTACTAACTCTTGATAAAAAGACCAATGTTGACCCCATTAATATGAATGAGGTTTTAGGGGTTGTTCGAAAAAAAACACGAGATACTGATATTAGCGGTTTTGTTAATCACAACATGATATATGTGCTACTTCCCGATACAGACGAAAAAGGAGCAAAAGAAATTTGTGCAAAGTTAGTTGGCGGAAATCCACACTTTTCTACTACCACCACAAGCTACCCTGACCATATATTCGAAAGCCTGACAAAAAATGGCTATGTTCGACCCGATGCTTTCCCTTTCGAACTGAGGGATTCAATCGGTACTTCACGGTTTAAATTGTCATTAAAAAGAGCCATCGATATCGTAGGCTCGATTATCGGCATACTTGTTTTTATGCCGGTAATGTTAATTACGGCATTAATTATCAAAGTCACTTCTCCGGGACCTGTCATTTTTAAACAAACCCGCTTGGGCAAGCAAGGCAGCCCATTCACCTTCTACAAATTTCGATCCATGCATGTGAATATGGATGACCAAATACATCGCGAATACATCAAGAATTTTATCAATGGTGATCATGCAAAGGTCAATCAAGGAGATGCAGAAGAGCCTTTATATAAAATAAAAGCTGATCCCAGAGTAACTAGGGTTGGAAGATTCATTCGAAAAACAAGTATTGATGAACTGCCACAGTTTTTTAATGTACTAAAAGGCGACATGAGTTTAGTTGGCCCAAGACCCCCCCTTCCTTACGAAGTCGAGAAATATCAACCATGGCATCTCAGGCGAATACTCGATATGAAACCAGGAATCACCGGACTCTGGCAGATAGAAGGGCGAAGTAAGACAAGATGGGATGATTCGGTGAGGCTCGATGTTCGCTACATTCAGAACTGGTCTCTACTATTTGATTTAAAAATATTATTCAGAACAGTTAAAGATGTTTTAAGGTGCAGAGGCGCCATGTAAAGCGGAAAGCTTGGCCAAGACGTGGGTTATAGCCTTAGGAATGGCAGTAAATTATATATTTTGATTGAACCGTATTATAGATGCCCCTCAGGAGATTTGGTCTATCTAAAAGTATCCAACGGCTAAATCCAAACAATGGTTGGTCCAGTGATGGCTACGTTTTCAATAACTTAATTCATATAGGATAAGCGTGTGATTAAGCTAAAGATAAAATGTCAATATCTACCGAGTCTCATACTTAGCATTCTAGTTTTAATTGCTTTTGTTCAAACCATAGGTTTTGCGGGGCCTGCTATAAGAGCAACTGCCAATCAAATACTTACGGCTTCGTCTATGGGACTCCCCAGTGATGGACTCGATCTCGTCGCATTTAGCCCGGATGGCAATACCTTGGCCAGTGTAGATTCCGACGGACAAATTACGTTATGGGATATAGCCTCCGGCCAAGTGCGAGTGACGCTTCCAAACCAACTTAAAAGTCTGGTTAGCGGGATTGTTTTTAGTCCTGATAGCAATACGCTTGCTAGCGTAAGCGATAACTCAATCCGACTATGGGACGCTGCATCCGGCGAAGTCCGCTTAACTCTTCCCGAAAGCATCCTTGTTACCGATCCGCGCTTTAGCCCGGACGGTAATATCTTGGCCGCTGTGACCACTGATGGGAACATCACACTCTGGAATTCACAATCCGGTTCGACAACTCAGATCCTAACCGGTCATCAAAGCGGCGTTAATGCAATCGCATTTAGCCCGGACAATAAAACCCTGGCCACTGGTGGCCAGGATGCTCAGATTAAACTCTGGAACGTGGCTACAGGCACAGAACAGCCAAGCCCTGGAGAGGTAGGCACCGCTGTTACCGATCTGGCATTTAGTCCGGACGGCAAAACCTTGGCTGCCTCGGGACAGGATGTCCGCATTATGCTCTGGGATTCGCAATCCGGTTCTACAACTCAGATTCTAAGCGGCCACTCAAACGGCGTTAATACACTCGCATTTAGCCCGGACAGTAAGATTTTGGTTAGCGGCGGCGAGGATGCTCAAATTAAACTCTGGGATAGGGTAACTGGCCGGGAACAGGCAAGCCTGCCTGGAGAAAGCGGTGTCGCCGTCACCGATCTGATATTTAGCCGGGACGGTCAGAGCTTAGCCAGCGTGGGCGAAAGCGGACAGGTGGTTTTATGGGATATATCCAGCAAGCTGCCTCAAATTCTGACAGGACATAAAGATTGGGTGGATAAAGTTGTTTTCGGTTCCAATCAGAAGACCTTAGTCAGCGTCGGAAAAACCGGACAAGTCATTGTATGGGACTTAATGACCGGACTAGAGCAATCAACTTTTCAGATACCCCAGCTCGGCGTCGCTGCTTCGGGCCCACAAAGGACAACTCCCAGTAACTCAGCCACAAATACATCTACTATAGCTGCTACACCAGGACCTGTGTTGCCAAATAGGAACTCCCAAACTGTTAATGGAATTGCCGTTAGCCCAAAAACTCAGAAAAAAAGCAATCATGCATGGAAAGGAGTTACTGCGCTCGCCATTAGTCCGGATGGATCGCTCTACGGCGGTGCGACCAAGGACGGTAAAGTTAGACTTTGGACCTCAAACGGAAAAGAATTTTTTGCCGTTTCAGAGCATCATGGAGCTGCTGTAACCGGGGTTGTTTTCATTGCCAATGGAAAGCGCTTGGTGAGCGTCGCCAGGGATACGGAAATTCAAATAATGGACGTAGCAAATGGCAAGAATATCCAAACCTTAACGGCTCATGAACACCCGATTAGGACAGTCGCAGCTAGTCCAGACGGTAAGTTTCTTGCCAGCGCCGGCGAGGAAACGAGAATCATGTTGTGGGATGCGCAGGCCAACAAGCTAATCAGAATTCTTTCCGGTCATACTGATTTCATAAATGCGGTCAGTTTCAGCGCGGATGGAAAACATTTGGCCAGCGCAGGCGCCGATGGCCGTATTCTGTTATGGGATATTGAAACGGGGCAGCTTGTTCAAACACTACTCGGTCACTCAGACGAGGTCAATACCGTTGCTTTCAGCAAAGACGGCAAGTTTCTGGCTAGCGGAAGCGCTGATAGCCAGGTGATTTTATGGGATGCCGCAACAGGTCGGCAAGTAAAGAGCTTTACGGGACACGAAGCTTCCGTTAGATCGGTTACGTTCAGTCCGAATGGGCAAAAATTGGTCAGTGCGGGCGAAGGCTCCAAAATTTTGGTTTGGGATACGGCAACTCTTAAATTGGACAAGCAAATAGCCGGCGCAGCCAGCGCCATCAATGCACTCGTGTTCAATCCACTCGGTGATTTAATTGCAGGAAGTGAAAACGGCGAAGTCAAAAAATTAGATGTTAATAACGGCCAAACAAAACAGACTATCAATGTCCCTGTGCAATCACAAACCGAAACAAACTCCATCGTATCTTCGATTGAATCGGTTCCTGCCAGCTCTGACCCATTCATCCAGCCGGTTTCTACAAAATGGGCGGCGGTTACACTCCCTAATATCTTCAATCGGTTTTTGAATTGGTTAATCCCTGCCGCAGAGGCCGCCATCCCTAATCCGCCGGGCGGACCGATATTGGTCGTAACCACCACATCCGACGCCTTTGGTAAATATTATGCGGAAATTTTACGGACCGAAGGCTTCAATGAATTTGCCATGACCGATATTTCGACCGTTAACGCAGCCACCTTAACTGCCTACGACGTAGTGATCCTGGCGCAAATGCCATTGACACCCGCCCAAGTGACCCTATTCACCAATTGGGTCAATGCGGGCGGTAACTTGATCGCCATGCGGCCGGACGCTCAGCTTTCCGGCTTACTGGGAGTCACTGCTGTCGGAACCACGCTCTCGAATGGTTATCTGCGGGTTAATACATCGCAGGCACCGGGTAACGGTATCGTGGACCAGACCCTCCAGTTTCATGGCGCTGCCGATCTGTATACGGTTACCAGCGCTTCGAATATTGCGACACTTTACACGAACGCAACAACAGCAACCGCCAATCCTGCCGTGACACTGCGAAGCGTCGGCACCAGCGGCGGCCAAGCTGCGGCGTTTACCTATGACCTTGCGACCTCCATCGTCTACACTCGCCAAGGCAATCCTGCTTGGGCCACGCAGGAGCGCGATGGATTTACCCCGATCCGCTCCGACGACAAATTCTTCGGTAATGCCTCAAGCGATCCGCAGGCTGACTGGGTTGATTTCGACAAGATCGCGATTCCGCAGGCGGATGAGCAACAGAGATTCCTCGCCAACCTGATTCTCGAGATGAACCGCGACAAGAAACCGTTGCCCCGCTTCTGGTATTTTCCGCACGGCAAAAAAGCAGTCGTTATCATGACTGGGGATGATCACGGCAACAATGGCACACAAGGCCGTTTTGACCAGTTTAAGTCAATGAGCTCCACAGGTTGTTCGGTGGCTAACTGGGAATGCGTGCGGGGTACTTCGTATATCTACCCGAATACCCCATTGACCAATGCGCAAGCCGCTGCTTATACCGCCGATGGTTTTGAAGTGGGCCTGCATATCAATACGAACTGCGCAAATTTTACTCCTGCGACTCTCAGGGCTTTCTATAACCAGCAAATTGGAAATTTCACAGCCACATATTCGAGCGTACCGGCTCCCCTCACTCAGCGGCACCATTGCATCGCCTGGAGCGACTGGGTCACCGGCGCGATCGTACAGCTGGAAAACGGGATCCGTTTCGATACCAGCTATTATTTCTGGCCTCCCAGTTGGGTGCAGAATCGTCCGGGATTTTTCAGCGGTTCCGGCATGCCGATGCGATTTGTCAATCTGGACGGCTCCATGATCGATGTCTACCACGCCGCCAGTCAGATGACAGACGAGTCCGGGCAGACCTATCCATTCACTATCGATACGTTATTGGACCGAGCGCTCGGAGCAGAAGGTTATTATGGCGCCTATACCATCAATGCCCATACCGATGTGTCACAAATCCCCGAAGCGACCGCTTCGATCAACTCGGCTCAGGCTCGCGGCGTGCCGATCGTTTCCAGTAAGCAGATGTTGAATTGGCTGGACAGCCGTAACAGTTCATCGTTCGGATCGCTGGCATGGAACGGCAGCAACCTGAGTTTTGTAATTACACCGAATGCTGGCGCCAATGGACTGCAAGCCATGCTGCCGGTAAGTACCGACACGGGTGTCCTCCTTGGCCTCACCGGTCCAGGCAATGGCGCCGTTGCCTATACAATCGACACCATTAACGGCATTCAGTATGCTTTTTTCGCAGCGGGTTCGGCGGGAACCTACACCGCCACTTACGGGACAGATACGACACCGCCCACGGTGACTTCGGCCTTCCCTGCCAATGCCGCTACCGGCGTGATTCAACAGCCTACAGTCACGGCCACCTTTAGCGAGTCAATCGACCCAACGACCGTCACTACGTCTAACTTTCAATTGCAGGCCGGAAGCAACCCGCCGGTATCAGCCACAGTCAACTACGATGCAAACACACGCACCGTAAGGCTGACACCCAGCACTTTGCTGTCAGCTTCGACGGCCTATACCGCCAGGATTCTGACCGGTATCAAGGATTTGTCCGGCAATGCCATGGCCTCTCCTTTCATATGGTCCTTCACGACGCAGGCCCAGCCATGCGCGTCTGCACCCTGTAACGCGTGGAGCAGTTCAACCATCCCAGGCACTCCGTCCGTAAACGATCCGAATGCCGTTGAATTGGGCGTTAAATTCAGCATCGATCTAGATGGATTAATAACCGGCATCCGGTTCTACAAAGGCAGCACTAACACCGGCACCCATGTGGGACATCTCTGGACCAGCACCGGAGCACAACTGGCAACGGCAACCTTCAGCGGTGAGACAGCCTCGGGCTGGCAGCAAGTGAACTTTAGTACGCCGGTGCCGGTCACTGCGGGTACGGTGTACGTTGCCTCGTACTACGCACCCAACGGCAATTACGCCGCAACAAACAGCCCAGAATTCGGTGCCTCGGGTGTCGATGCCCCGCCGGTGCACTTGCTGAAAAGCGGTGTGAGCGGTGCTAATGGCGTGTACTTATATGGCGCTGGCGGCGGTTTCCCCTCGAGCAGTTTCAATGACACGAACTATTGGGTAGACGTTGTGTTCGCAACCGGTACCAGTTCAGGAACCGACACGACGCCGCCGACGGTGACGGCTCAAAATCCGGCAGTCGGCGCAACCGGAGTCGCGTCGACCACAACCGTCACGGCGACTTTCAACGAAGCGCTGGATGGTACGACCATCAACACCTCGACTTTCCAGTTGCGCGACGCGGCTAATGCCTTGGTGTCGGCGACGGTCAGCTACAACGCAACCAATCGCACGGCGACGTTAACTCCGGGAGCTGTGCTTACTGCCGGTGCGACTTACACGGCCACCGTCATAGGTGGAGCAACCGATCCGCGGGTCAAGGATGTGGCCGGCAATGCCCTGGCTGCCAACATCACATGGTCCTTTACGATTGCACCAGCCGGGACGCAGTCCTGTTCAAGTGTCACCTCGATTTGGCCAACAAACCCGACACCTTCGATCATCTCAGATTCGGACACTAGCTCGGTCGAGCTTGGCGTGAAGTTTAGGTCCAGTGTGAACGGCTTTATCTGCGGCGTTCGCTTCTATAAAGGCAGCACCAATACTGGCACTCATGTCGGCAAGCTGTGGACCAGCACCGGCCAGTTACTCGCGAGCGCCACGTTCCAAAACGAGACTGCATCCGGCTGGCAGCAAGTGAGCTTTTCCTCGCCGGTAGCGATTACCGCCAATACGACCTATATAGCATCGTATTTGGCTCCGGTTGGGCGGTATTCGGTTGACAGCAACTATTTTATAAACGGAGTAACCAGCGGGCTATTGTATGCATTCAATAACGCTGAGAGTGGCGGCAATGGGGTATACCTGTATGGTGCTGGTGGCTTCCCTGCTAATACCTATCAGTCGACTAACTACTGGGCCGATGTGTTGTTCACAACCAATACCGGTCCTGACACGACGGCGCCGACGGTCATGTCGACTTCGCCAATAACCGGAGCCACAGGAGTCATTCCAGCAAGCACCGTGACCGCGACCTTCAGCGAAGCGGTTGACGGAACGACCGTAAACACCACGACTTTCGAGCTGCGAGATCCCAGTAATACCGTAGTACCTGCGACAGTGGTTTATAACTCAGGTACCAATACGGTGACATTGACGCCCACCAACTCGTTGGCAGCATCCACGGTTTACACCGCCAAGGTGAAAGGCGGATCGAGCGGCGTCAAGGATCTTGCTGGCAATGCACTGGCTGCAGACTACAGTTGGTCGTTTACCACTGGCGTTGATCCTTGTTCGACCGGAGGCAATCTGATCGTGTGCGAAAATAGCAAAGTCGGTAATCCTTCGAACGAGTGGGATATTAGTGGAGCGGGCGATACCAGTATTCAAGGCTTTGCTACAGACATCAGTGTTAATCGCGGGCAAACTGCAAGATTTAAAATTAACACGCCATCTACAAATTACCGGCTCGATATTTATCGCATGGGTTATTACGCGGGGAATGGCGCTCGTAAAATTGCGACAGTACAGCCTTCTGCTGCCTTGCCTCAAAATCAGCCAAATTGTTTAAACAATACTGCGACCGGATTGATCGATTGCGGAAATTGGACGGAATCGGCCTCTTGGACAGTGCCCACAGATGCCGTTTCGGGCATCTATTTCGCGAAAGTTGTACGTGAAGATGGAGCAAATACAGGCGCGAGCCATATCGTATTTATCGTACGCGACGATGCGAGCACATCCGATATCGTGTTCCAGACTTCGGATACCACCTGGCAGGCTTATAACGACTATGGCGGCAATAGCCTTTACGCGGGATCGCCAGCCGGCCGTGCTTACAAGGTGAGCTACAACCGGCCGTTCAATACGCGCGCAGTCGCCGGCGGACAGGACTGGGTATTTAACGCCGAATATCCTATGGTTCGTTGGTTGGAAGCCAATGGTTATAACGTCAGTTATATTACCGGCGTGGATACGGATCGATTTGGAGATCTGCTCAAAAACCATAAACTTTTCCTATCCATAGGACACGATGAATATTGGTCCAAGCAACAACGGGAAAATGTCGAAAAAGCGCGTGATAAAGCACTTGTTAATCAGGCTAACCCGGTTAACTTGGCTTTCTTCAGCGGCAATGAAATCTTCTGGAAAACCCGCTGGGAAAACAATATCACCAACGCCAACGGCAGCCTGGGTACTGATGCTTATCGAACTTTAGTCTGTTACAAGGAAACTCATGCTAACGCCAAAATTGATCCGTTACCGGATGTTTGGACAGGTACTTGGCGCGATCCACGCTTTAGTCCTCCCGCAGATGGAGGAAGACCGGAAAACTCACTGCCAGGAACTATTTTCATGGTGAATGATGGCGCTACAACCAGCATCCAAGTTCCTGAAGCAGACGGTAAAATGCGGTTCTGGCGAAATACCAGCATTGCCAATTTAACGGCTGGAACCACTGCAACGCTTCCCAATGGCACATTGGGTTATGAATGGGATGAAGATCTTGATAATGGTTTCCGTCCGAATGGTCTGATGCGGTTATCAACAACCACCGTAACTGGGGCGCCTGTTCTTTTGGATAACGGTTCAACTTATGGTTCAGGAACGGCAATTCATTCACTAACAATGTACCGGGCTAATAGCGGGGCTTTAGTTTTTGGCGCCGGTACAGTTCAGTGGACTTGGGGATTGGATAGTAATCATGACCGTACGATTACACCTACGGATTCTTCGATGCAACAAGCTACCGTCAACTTGTTTGCCGACATGAATGTTCAACCTGCGACATTACAGGCTGGATTGACGGCGGTCACGGCTTCAAACGATATAACCGCACCAGCCTCTACGATCACTTCACCCGCAAATAATTCATCGATTGCGCTGGGTAGCAATGTGGTTATCAGCGGCACGGCAACTGATGCCATAGGTGGCAGGGTCGGCGGCATCGAGGTTTCCGTCGACGGAGGGGTAACCTGGCATCCGGCGACAGGCCGCAGCACTTGGACCTACAACTGGACGGCACCGGGCACGTCCACAACGGTGACCATCAAGAGCCGGGCTGTGGACGACAGCATCAACCTGGAAACACCAGCAGCAGGGGTTACAGTTAATGTGGGTGCAGGTTCGGATACGGTACTGCCGACCGTGCCTGCCAGTTTGACTGCGGTAGCCGTTAGCACTACGCAGATCAACCTGACCTGGAGCGCTTCATCCGATAACGTCGGTGTGACCGGATATCGGGTGGAACGTTGCCAGGGAGCCGGATGTTCCAATTTCGCTCAGATCGCGGCACCAGCTACCACCAGCTTCGGAGATTCCGGACTCACTCCGGGAACCACTTACCAGTATCGAGTGCGGGCAGCGGATGCGGCGGGTAATTTGAGCGCCTACTCGGCTGTTGCGAATGCTACTACGCAGGCTGATACGACACCGCCCACGGTGACTGGCCAAAGCCCAGGCTCCAATGCAACCGGGGTTGCGACGGGCACGACCGTTACGGCGACTTTCAACGAAGCGCTGGACGCGACGACCATCAACACCTCGACTTTCGAGTTGCGCGACGCGGCTAATGCCTTGGTGTCGGCGACGGTCAGCTACAATGCAGCCAATCGCACCGCGACGTTAACTCCGGGGACTGCACTTACGGGCGGTGCGACTTACACGGCCACCGTCAAAGGTGGCGCAACCGATCCGCGCGTCAAGGATGTGGCCGGCAATGCCCTATCTGCAAGCGTTACTTGGTCGTTCTCCACAGTCAGCATCCTTGGGTTTTTATCGCCTAGCGCCAACGTGGCTATCACAGCCAGTGCCGGTGACAACAACGGGTTCGAGACAACTCCGACCAACGCTTATGCCAACGATGGTTTATTCGCGGTGGATACGAATAGCGGCACTAATACCAATACATCCTGCACCAATGCCGGTAAGGACAAACATGTCTATTACAACTATGGAATCAACTTGCCGGCCAGCGTAACTATCAAAGGTATTCAAGTTCGTTTGGACGCAAAGGCTGACAGTACGACCGGTGCGCCCAAGATGTGTGTGCAGCTCTCTTGGGATGGAGGCACTACGTGGACGGCTGCCAAAAGCACAGCGACTCTAACCACAACGGAGGCGACCTATCTTCTGGGCGGTGCTGCCGATACTTGGGGCCGCGCCTGGACTGTGAGTAATTTGTCGGATACCAACTTCCGCGTACGCATCATCAATGTGGCTTCGAATACTAGTCGCGACTTTTCGCTGGACTGGGCGGCGATACAGGTTATTTATCAATAGATCAGCTATGGGCAACAAGTGACTTGCAATAAACAGAACAACTTGCCAACTAAGGGGGACAAAAAATGATTAAAGAGAACGTAGTTTTAGGCGAAGGGGTTGCCATATACCATCCTCAGCTTGTGAACCTCTACGGTTGCAATATTGGAGAAGGCTCAAAAATCGGCACATTCGTTGAGATACAAAAAGGCGTATCGGTAGGCGCCCGCTGCAAAATATCCAGCCATACCTTTATTTGTGAAGGCGTTGATATCGAAGACGAGGTCTTCATCGGCCATGGCGTCATGTTTACCAACGATATTTATCCAAGAGCCGTTAACCCGGACGGTGGCCTGCAAACTGAGGCGGATTGGCAAGTTATCAAGACTCATGTCAAGGCCCAAGCCTCTATCGGCAGTAATGCGACCATTCTTTGCGGCATTACTATCGGTAAAGGAGCTTTGATTGGAGCCGGGGCTGTGGTTACTCGCGATGTGCCGGATTATGCCATTGTCGCCGGCGTTCCTGCCCGGATCGTTGGCGATGCCCGCATACGTGAAGTGGCGCGTGAGACAGCGACAAGTCTCGCCTAAGCCTATTGACCGCGGAGGATTGTTTTAATCAGCCTTCGGCGACTTAACGTTGCTAAGCAAAGTGGTCGGTAAACAAGAAAGCGATACAAATATTTCATTCAAATTAAGGAGAATTACATGATTAAGATAGGTGTTATTGGATATGGCTACTGGGGCCCCAACTTGGTAAGAAATTTCGCCGAGACACCGGGAATTACAGTTGCCGGTGTGGCTGACCTTGATCCGAAAAAACTCGAGATTGTTCAAAAGCGCTTTCCGGGGGTAAAAACCACAACACGTTTCCAGGACCTGCTTGAGAATAAAGACATTGATGCTATCGCGATAGCGACTCCAGTTAACGCCCACTTCGAACTAGGCATGGCTGCTCTTAAGGCCGGCAAGCATTTATGGCTGGAAAAACCGATGACGGAAACCTCGGAACAGGGACGCATACTGCTTAATGAGGCCAAGAAGCGCAAGCTTGTTCTGATCGTCGATCATACTTTTATTTACACGGGTGCTGTGCGCAGGATGGCGGATTTGGTAAAGGCTGGAGAAATCGGCCATATTCATTACTACGACTCCACTCGTATCAATCTCGGCTTGTTCCAACGCGATGCCAATGTTATCGCCGACTTGGCAGTGCATGACTTTTCAATCCTCGACTATCTGATGGGTGAACAGCCTGTGGCGGTATCCGCCGTCGGCACCAATCACTTTCCCAACACGCCGGAAAATGTGGCTTACATTTCGTTGTTTTACGAATCGGGAATGATAGCGCACGTCAATGTGAGTTGGTTGGCGCCAGTCAAGTTGCGCCAGATTCTAATTGGCGGCAGCAAGAAAATGATTATCTACGACGATCTGGAGCCGAGCGAAAAAATCAAGATTTACGACAAGGGTGTCAGTTTCACTGACGATCCGCAGAAAATTTATGAAATGCGCGTCGGCTATCGCACTGGAGACATGTGGGCTCCGCAGTTAGATACTTCAGAAGCCTTACGCATCGAAGGTGAGCATTTTGTCGATTGCATCGTAAATGGCAAGACGCCACTGACTGACGGCTCCCTGGGGCTGCGGGTGGTGGAATTAATCGAAGCGGCGACCCGCTCAATGACTGAGCATGGCCGATCCGTTGAAATCAATGGAACGACTATGTTCCAAGGCAGGAGAGTAGCATGATACCGTTTGTAGATCTAAAAGCGCAGTACGCAGGAATTAAGGATGAAGTGAACGCTGCCATTCAAGGCGTATTGGAATCCTGCCAGTTTACGTTGGGAAGCGAAGTGGCAGCGTTTGAAGAGGAATTCGCCGGTTATTGTCAAGCCCAATACGGAATTGGCGTAAACACCGGCACCAGCGCTTTGCATCTTGCGCTGCTTGCGGCCGGGATTGGCCCAGGCGATGAGGTGATTACCGTTCCGTTTACCTTTGTGGCAACCGTAGCGGCGATTTACTATACCGGCGCCACGCCCGTATTTGTCGACATCAATCCACGCACGTTCACGATCGACGTCAAAGCGATCGAAGGCGCAATTACCGGACGAACCAAGGCCATCATGCCGGTGCATTTATACGGTCAGCCGGCGGACATGGACCCCATCATGGACATCGCCAAGCGGCATGGCTTGGTGGTCATCGAAGACGCGGCTCAAGCTCATGGTGCGGAATACAAAGGCAAACGCGTGGGCAGCATCGGCGATATGGGGTGTTTTAGCTTTTATCCCGGCAAAAATCTCGGCGCTTACGGTGAAGGCGGCATGGTGGTTACCAATAACGCCGAATATACCCGCACTATCCGCATGCTTCGCGATTGGGGTGCAGAGCAGAAATACCATCATGTGCTCAAGGGCTACAACTTTCGCCTGGAGGGCATTCAAGGAGCGGTTCTCAGAGTCAAGCTACGCCATCTGGAAACATGGACTGAAGCACGGCGGAAAGCAGCCGCGCATTACGACGAGCTGCTGTCCGACAGCGATGTGCTGACGCCGGAGGCAATGTCCTATGCCCGGCATGTCTATCATATCTATGCAATCCGTACCCCGCAGCGAAATGAATGGCAACAGGCGTTGCAAGCGAAAGGGATACAGACTGGAATCCATTATCCAATCCCTGTGCATCTACTGCCGGCCTATGCCGATCTGGGCTATAGCAAAGGAGATTTCCCTCACTCTGAGCAGGCGGCCAACGAAGTACTTTCTCTTCCGATGTTCCCCGAGTTAAGCCGGGCTCAATGCGAAGAAGTCAGCGAGGCCGTGATGATGCTGGCGAACCAGGCAACGGCTGAGCTCGCTTAGATCAAAGGAGGCGATGACATGCAAGACGCGCAGCCACTGTTGATTTTTCCTTATAACGGCAACGCTATCGAGGCATTGGATTGTATCGGCAGCGCCTACCGCTTAATTGGCTTTATAGATGACACCCCGGAAAAGAGAGGGATAACTCCGAACGGACATCCGGTATTGGACAGAAGCGCACTCGCACAATTTCCCGATGTACGCGTTTTAGCTATCCCCGGCAGTTCTACTTCCTATCGGTCTCGAAAAGAAATTATTCAAGGTCTGGGAATTCCAGAAGAACGGTTTGCCACTGTTATCCATCCCGCTGCCCGGGTGTCTCCTCTTGCCTCGATTGGCTGCAATGTGTTGATCATGGCAGGGGTGGTGATTACCAGCAATGCGATCATCGGTTCGCACACTTGTATTCTGCCGAATACGGTGATCCATCACGACGTGGTGGTGGGTGATTGGGCCCTGATCGGTTCCAACGTGACTATTGCCGGCAATACTGTTGTCGAAGAAAACTGCTACATCGGCAGCGGTTCAAGCGTCATAAACGGTTTACTGGTTGGCAGTGGGGCCTTGATTGGTCTCGGCAGCAACGTTATTAAAAGCGTTGCTGCCGAGACCAGGATTGTGGGCAATCCTGCACACGAAATTGGGAAAAATTTTTGCTAGCAATATTTTTGAACATGAAACGAAGACGTCAATAGAGAGGCTAAGCTATTAATGGATATTAAAAATTCAAACATACTGGTGACGGGCGGTTGCGGCCTAGTCGGCTCCACAACCATCGATTTGTTACTACGGGACTATTCACCAGCAAGCATCGTTATTCTCGATAATTTAAGTCGAGGAACGCTGGCCAATGTTGAGGAATCGTTGAAAGATCCTCGTGTGACACTAATTCAGGAAGATATTCGCGACCCGGAGGCCGTTCATAGAGCGACTCAGGGTATGGACGCGGTGATCCATATGGCTACTCTTCGCATCACCGCTTGTGCAGCCGACCCGCGTGAGGCGATGAATGTGATGTGTGACGGCAGCTTCAATGTAGTGGAGGCTGCACAGACTGCGGGAGTAAAAAAGGTAGTGGCGGCATCCTCAGCATCGATCTACGGTTTGGCCGACGCCTTCCCTACCCGCGAGGATCATCACCCCTATAACAATCGCACTTGGTATGGCGCCAGCAAAATCATGATGGAAGGATTGCTGCGTTCATGCAATGAAATGCACGGCCTGCCCTATGTCGCGTTGCGCTATTTTAACGTCTACGGTCCGCGCATGGACATTCACGGCAAATATACCGAAGTACTGATCCGCTGGATGGAGCGTATCGCCGCCGGGCAACCGCCGTTGATCCTTGGAGACGGCGCTCAAACCATGGATTTCGTGCACATCGAAGATGTCGCCCGATCCAATATCTTAGCCTTGCAGTCGGAACTGACCGACGACGTGTTCAACATCGCCAGCGGTACCGAAACCAGTCTCAACGACTTGGCCACAGCGTTGCTTAAGGTGATGGGCTCCGATCTACAACCGGAATATGGACCCGAACGTACAGTGAATCCGGTCTCCAGACGCCTAGCCGATACCTCCAAGGCAGAGCAATTGCTTGGATTCAAAGCACAGATTGGCCTGGAAGACGGGCTTTCCCGGCTGGTCGAATGGTGGCAAACGAGCAAAGCGAAGGACGTGCAACGCACAAGAGAGCTGGAGATGGCATTATGATTCCAATTACTAAACCCATGATGGGCGAAAATGAGGCGGAGGCGGCACGTCGTGTGATTCTGAGCGGCTGGACCAGTCAGGGACCGGAAGTTGCCGCGTTCGAGAAGGAGTTTGCAGAATATGTAGGTGCGCCATATGCCTGTGCTGTATCCAGTTGCACCACTGCCTTGCATTTGGCGCTGCTGGCGGTAGGCGTGCAGCCTGGCGACGAAGTTATAACGGTCAGCCACTCCTTTATCGCCACCGCCAACGTGATCCGCTACTGTGGTGCCACGCCGGTATTTGTCGACATCGATCCCATCACCTTCAATATTGATCCCACGTTGATTGAAAGCGCAGTGAAAGATCGTACTCGAGCCATTTTATGTGTACATCAGATCGGAATGCCCTGCAATCTTGCGGCAATCACTGAAATAGCCCATCGCTATTCAATTCCCGTCGTTGAGGACGCTGCTTGCGCCATCGGCAGTGAAATCTTTTGGCAGGGACAATGGGAAAAGATCGGCAAACCACAAGGCGACGTTGCCTGCTTTTCGTTTCATCCCCGCAAGGTCATAAGCACCGGTGATGGCGGAATGATCACTACAGCGAATGAGGAATGGGACGCGAAGTTCAGGCTATTGCGGCAGCATGGCATGAGTGTTCCTGATACTGTTCGTCATGGTTCAAGCCAAGTGATTTTCGAATCTTATCCTATCGTCGGTCACAACTTCCGCATGACTGATATCCAGGCGGCGGTTGGCAGAGAGCAACTAAAGCGTCTACCCGAGATTGTCGACAAACGCCGGAGCTTGGCTTCCCGCTACAAGACTCTTCTAGCAGAAACGCCGGGACTGGGTTTGCCGGAAGAACCTGATTGGGCACGGAGTACCTGGCAAAGCTTTTGCGTTCGGTTGCCTGCCGGATCAGATCAACGACAGGTTATGCAGTCCATGCTGGATATGGGGGTGGCGACTCGTAGAGGAGTGATGTGCTCACATCGTGAGGAGTCTTATCCGATTAATACTTGGTCATGCGCCGGTAGAACTGAGAATGGTACCTGTACGACTGGACCATGCCAGTGCCTTAAGTACAGCCAGGAGGCTCAAGATCGCACAATGATCTTACCGTTATATCCTCAAATGAGCTTTGAACAGCAGGATTACGTGGTAAAAGCGCTTCATGAGGCCTTACACCTTAGTATAGAAATGAATAACATGCCCATTTTAGAAAGTTATGGAACAGAATACTAAAACACTAGCCGACTACCTTGACCTGTTCAAACGGCGCAAGTATTACATTGTAAGTACTTGGTTGCTTGTTAGCGTAGTAGCCGTAATTGTTGCCTATCATCTGCCCAAAACTTATCGTTCAACGGCAACGATATTGATTGAGGCGGCAATTCCAACCAAACTGTCTGAATCGACGCAATATGCTAATGAGCAGATCCAGTCCATTTATCAGCGAGTCATGACGACCAATAATGTGCTTTCGATTATTGAATCGACTGGCCTTTATGAAAATATGAATGACGACTATCCGAAATATCAATTAGCGGATTTGTTCAAAAAAAACACTGAAATTAAGTTGGTTACCTCTTCTTTAATCCCTAAGTCTAATTCCGGAATAGCCGATATCGCGTTCGATATTTCATTTAGTCATAGCGAAGCAGCCAAGGCACAAGAGATTGCGGCTAAGCTAGCTGCGCTATTCATTGAGCAAAATGATAAGGCCAGGACTCAGCGCGCGATTAAAGCCACCAGTTTTCTCATGGAGGAATCGGATAAGCTAAACAGGGAACTTCAGGAGATTGACGGTAAGATTGCCAGATATAAGGAGCAATATAATTTTATTTTGCCTGAGCAAGTTGAAGGCAATCTGGCAGCGATAGATCGTGCCGAGAGCGAACTGAGAGACACTGATGGCCAAATACGCACAACCAAGGAAAGGATTGTTTTTTTAGCGGCGGAGTTGGCAAGGTCGCAACAAGAATTGCCCGTTCAATTCGATAACAAAGCGCCCCACAGCGAAGTGGAATCCTTGAGCGCCTTACGGGCAAAATATCTTCAATATTCGAGCATTTATTCCCCGACACATCCTTCGCTAGTTCGTCTAAAGCGTGAAATAAAAGCTTTGGACCCTACTTTTGAAGGGCAAGCGGCCGATGAGGACGTTATCAGGCAGTTGGCGGAAGCCAGGCGCGATCTTAAATCATTGCAAGAAACTTATGCCGAAAATCATCCGGATATAGTCAAACGCAAAAAACAAATCGATAGGCTGGAACAACAGTTGAAAAGCACATCGGCGCGCTTGCAACAGGAGCCGGAGACGATGGCGGTTACGCACACGACTAATCCGGCTTATCTGAGTGTAGAGACGCAATATAGAAGCAGCCAATCGGAACTTCAGGCATTAATGCAGAAGCAGGATTATTTGAGAGGGAAACTTGAAAAAATGCACAACACCCTTTTGCAGGCTCCTCAGGTTGAAATGGCCTATACCGATTTAATAAGAGAGCGGGACAATATCATGAGGAAATACACTCAACTCAAAGATAAATGGCTGGATGCCAAGCTGGTCCAAGCCCTGGAAGAGCAGCAGCAGGGACAAACCTTTACCATCATCGAGCAACCTGTGATTCCTCTACATCCGGAAAAAGCAATCAGGAGAAAAGTGGCTGTCGGCGGTTTTTTTGCGGGAATCATTGCCGGTATGAGTGTCGCTTTTTTGATGGAATTCCTTGATTCAGGAATTAGGGGATACCGCGCAGTTAGCGCTGTCACGGGACTTATGCCGTTAGTTGTATTTCCCTACATCGAGTCCCCATCTGAGCTAGAGGAACGCCTTGTTAAGCAGAAGCGAAAAAAACAAATCGCAGTTTGGTCTTGCGCAGCTCTCTCGCTGTTGGCCATGGTATTTATTTTCCTTACGTTAGCGCCTGTCCTGGAGATAAGTTAATGATTAAAAATGTTAATGAACATCCGCTCGACTCGATACGGTACACAAAGACTCAAACGGCCATTATTGATAAGGATGTGCTACAAAATAACCGGGTCATTATGGGGCTTAACAACGACCCGCGGGCGGATTTGTTTCGTGTGCTTCGCACCAATGTCCTTAAGCAGCTACGGGAAAATAACTGGAACAGCTTCGCTGTAACAAGCGCAACGCCAGGAGCCGGAAAAACCTTCATTTCGGTAAATCTGGCGATTGCCATAGCGCTGGAGGGCAATCAAAGCGTTCTGCTTGTTGACGCTGATCTCAGATGCCCGAGAGTAGGCAAATGCCTAGGCCTTGATTGGGAACTTGGGTTGGTCGATTGCTTAAAAATGGGCGTTTCTTTAGAAGATACTTTAATCAACCCCGGCATTGAGCGTCTGGTTGTACTGCCTGGGAACCATTCCAACAACAATTCCTCGGAATTGATTTCATCCAGAAATATGGCCAATCTGATTAACGAGATTAAATCGCGTTATGAATCCCGGATTATCATTTTCGATCTTCCTCCGCTGTTTGCCGCAGACGATGCGATGGTACTGATGCCCTATGCCGACGCCGCGCTACTGGTCGTAGAGGATGGGAAAAATACTTCCGAAGAACTTCAGCATTCCATGTTCCTTCTGGAACAGACAAACTTGCTTGGTTGGGTTTTGAATAAATCGAGACAGCCGCTTCCAACATATCAATATGGGTACGTAAGTGAAGCCGTTTAAAACTAAGAGTATGAGAGAGCTTATTGCGCTCTAAATTAATGAAGAGCCACAGCTAAAGCTAAGCCTGTTAGTGAATTACAAAATCTGCATCTAATAGACTGTGGCAAAACTAAAAAATTAAAGCAATTATTAAGGGACAATAGATGAAAGTAAAAAAAGTACTTTTGCTAGGTGCTACATTCAATACTGATAATATGGGAGTGGGCGCATTAGCTGCCGGAGCGCTGACAGCCTTAATAGCAAAATATCCTGATGCAGATATCTCTTTTTTAGATTATGGAAAAGAGCCCAAAACAAGCAATATTGATATTGCAGACAAAAATATATCTGTTCCTTTAATTAATCTCCGTTTTTCTTGGAAAATATTTCTTCCCAATAATATTGTTTACTTACTCTTCATGGCCTTACTCATTAAGGGGCTAGGTCGAAATTTGAGTAAGAAAATTATTGAAAATAACCACTGGCTGAAAACGATCAGTGAGGCTGATATTGCCGTTGCGGTTTCAGGCGGTGATAGCTTTAGCGATATTTATGGCTTAAATCGCTTTTTTTATGTGACCCTACCGCAACTATTAATAATCATTATGGGCAATAGGCTGATTTTGTTGCCTCAGACTATAGGTCCTTTTAAAGGCGGGCTATCACAGGCGATTGCAAAATTTATCATGCATTATGCCGAAATAATCTACTCCAGAGATATTGAAGGAACTTATGAGGCTAAGTCTTTGCTCAAACTTAACGAAAATAATTCGAAAGTACGTTTCTGCCATGACATGGGGTTTGTCGTTGAGCCGCATAGACCCAAACCTATCGACTTAATTGATGTCAATGAAAATGTCCTTGTTTCTGCTGGTCGCCCGCTAATTGGCTTAAATGTCAGTGGCCTTCTGCTTCTTGGCGGTTATAGCAAAAACAATATGTTTAATCTTAAGGTAGATTATCAAACGCTGATAGAAAGTATCATCAAACATTTAATTGAGGCGCACCAAGCTAATGTTCTCCTTGTTCCGCATGTTTTCGGTAGCCAAGAAGAAAGCGATAGCTTTGCTGTTAGTGAAATATATAAAAATCTGAAAGACAAATACCCTAATAGGCTTTTTTGTGTACGCGGTTTATATGATCAAAACGAAATCAAGTACATCATAGGCCGCTGTGATTTCTTTATTGGTTCCCGGATGCATGCTTGCATCGGCGCGCTTTCACAAGCAATTCCTGCAATTGGAGTTAGTTATAGCAAAAAATTTATCGGCGTATTTGAAAGTATTGGTGTGGGATACCTTGTTGCTGATCCTCGACAATTAAGCATCGAGGAAACATTAAAGATAATTGATGAAGCCTTTGTCGAACGGGAGGAAATCAAGATTTATCTACAAGCAACCATACCCGTCATAAAAGAAAAAATACTGACTCTAAATTGATGAAATCGAGTAACTCTAATGAGCGATAAATTGAACAATAGTAAATTTACAGACGTTTCGGATGTTGTTAAGTGGCGCCTTTGTATTGGTTGCGGTGCCTGTGAATATGCATGCCCTAAAAATAAAATTGAACTTACCGATTTCGTAGGTCACGGAATAAGACCGGCAGTACTTTCCACAGGAGATTGCAGCGGCTGTTCTGATTGTGTCACGGTTTGCCCAGGTATCGGCATGTCGCATGAGCCGATGCGGAATACAACAGAGGGACTCATCAACACGCTGACAGAAGGTTGGGGGCCGGTACTGGAAATATGGGAAGGCCATGCTACTGATAAAGCTATTCGTTTTGATGGCTCATCGGGGGGGGTCGCAAGCGCTTTGACGTTATATTGTATTGAACGGGAAAGCATGAAAGGAGCCGCTCACGTAGGAAGTGATAACGAACATCGCTACCAAAATAAAAGTACTTTTAGCCGATCTAGGGAAGAACTGCTTACCACAACCGGATCACGTTATTCACCTGCATCTCCATGTGACAATCTGCAAACCATCGAAGATGCCAATGGGCCTTGCGTGTTTATTGGCAAACCCTGTGATATCGAAGGCTTGCGTAAAGCACAGTCTATTCGCCCTAATTTAAGTAATAACGTTGGCGTTGCTATAGGAATCTTTTGTGCAGGTACGCCAAGTACGCAGGGAACCCTAGATTTGCTGACGAAGCATGGCATTAGTCATGAAGACGTTGAGGACATTAGATATCGTGGTCGAGGCTGGCCTGGCAGCTTCTCCGTGCGATTGAAAAACGATCCGGAATGGAAGGAGCTGGCCACCTATGCAGAGGCTTGGGGATTCCTTCAAGCTTACCGCCCATATCGATGCCATGTTTGTCCAGATAGTACGAGTGAATTTGCAGATGTATCTTGTGGAGATCCTTGGTATCGAAATATCGATACAGACGAGCTAGGTAAATCACTGGTGCTTGTTCGCACCGAGAGAGGCCGTGAAATTGTCAACGGTGCCATAAAAGCAGGTTATGTTCAGCTTGCGCCGGTTGAGCCGGAAGTTCTTGAACTCTCTCAAAAAGAATTATTGCGCAAGCGAGGGGCTATATGGGGAAGAGTTATCACTATGAAGACTCTGGGCATCCCGGCACCACATTTTGATGGTTTTTCCTTGTTTCGAAATTGGCTAAAACTTCCTGGTGGACAAAAAATACGTTCAATCTTGGGAACAGCAAAACGGATTATCTTACGAAGTTACTTCAGACCCCTCTAGGTTAATTCTTAAAGGACATTAACAATCAACTTGATATGTAGATGGAGCGACCTGATGAATGACAATGATAGCGCTTTGAAGTTCAAAGACAAATCACCTTTCAAGGCTTGTATGCTTGCGTACACTTTTTACGAAACAGATGGCCGAGTGATGAGATATGCCGAAGCACTGATGCAAGACGGTGCCAGTGTCGAGGCGATCGTACTCAGAAGGAACAATCAAGCAAAAGAGGAAGTCATCAATGGAGTTAAGGTTTTGCGCATTCAAGGGCGGGTAAAGAACGAGACTGGAAAATTCAGTTACCTTGCGCGAATTTTAATGTTCTTTTTCCGTTCCATGATTGAGATTACACGACGGCATTTAAAGGAACCTTATGACATCATCCATGTGCATTCTGTCCCGGATTTCGAGGTCTTTGCTACTTTTGTGCCCAAATTGCTTGGGGCGAAGGTTATTCTCGATATACACGACATTGTTCCGGAGTTTTACGCAGCGAAATTTAAGGTCAGACAAGATTCGCTGGTGTTCTCTGCTCTCAAATTTGTCGAGAAAGTGTCAGCCACTTTTGCCGATCACGTGATAATTGCAAACGACCTATGGCGTGAAAAATTAACAACCCGGTCGGTATCAAAAGATAAGTGTTCCGCTTTCATTAACTACCCAGATATCTCCATTTTTAACCCTACCCTCAATATTGAGAAGACTAACGAAAAGTTCATCATTATTTATCCCGGTACATTAAATTGGCACCAAGGTTTGGATATTGCCGTGAGTGCGTTTGCCATCATAAAAGATACAGCACCTAATGTTGAACTGCACATTTATGGCGAAGGTAGTGCAAAAACAGAGCTTCAGAAACAAATATCAGACTTGCAGTTATCAGATAAAGTTTTCTTAAATTCTCCTTTACCGCTTAGAGATATTGCCGTTGTTATGGCAAATGCCGATCTAGGCATCGTTCCTAAACGAAATGATTCATTTGGTGGAGATGCCTTTAGCACCAAAATACTTGAATTCATGGCGCTTGGTACCCCGGTCATTGTTGCGGACACCCGAGTTGACCAATATTACTTTAACGAGTCCTTGCTAAGATTTTTTAAAGCCAGCGATATTAATGACCTGGCGCGTGTAATGCTTGACGCTTATCACAACCGCGGGCTGAGTAACCAGCTTGCTACTCGAGCGCTTACATTTGCTACTCAGCATAGCTGGGAGACGAAGAAAAGCGATTATTTAACTTTAGTAGAACAACTGACACAGGGTTCTAAGAAGCAACAATATGCGAATAGATAGATTTCTTACTTTATATTGCGTTAGTTCTATAAGAAGAATGCTAAGTCAAGACAAAGATTTGCAAATTTCAATCTTGATGTATCACAGCATTTCGGAGCAGTTAGATGATCACCTGCATCCTTATTATCGAACCGTAACAACGCCTGAACGTTTCGAACAGCAGATGCGTTTTTTGAATCAATCAGGATATCAAGTGTTAACGCTTTCGGAAGCAGTGCGTTTGCTGCAGGAAAGAGAGGTATCAAACAATTCAACTTTGGAAAATTTAACACCATTCAAATTATCTAATTGCCGACGCCCTGTGGCAGTTATAACTTTTGATGATGGCTTACGGGATTTTTATACCACGGCTTTTCCTATACTAGAGAAATTTGCTTTTAAAGCCACTGTATTTCTCACCAGTGGCTTAATTAATAAGACCTTCCTAACTGGCCGTGAATGTCTAAGGGAGACAGAAATTCAGGAGCTTGCAGCCAAAGGTATTGAGTTTGGCTCACACACTGATAACCACCCGCAACTTAAAAAGCTATCTACCGATGATATTAATCATGAACTAGCTGTTTCAAAATCAACAATCGAAGCGGTCATCAGCTCATCAGTTACTCTATTTTCGTATCCTTATAAGTTTCCAGAAGAAGATCGGAGTTTTACTAAAAACTTTGTTTCCCTGCTGGTAACGCAGGGGTATTCAGCCGGAGTCACAACAATTATTGGCAACGCTAAACCGGGCGACAATCTCTTGTTTCTAAAACGCCTACCTATCAACAACTATGATGATGCATCACTTTTTCAGGCAAAACTGCAGGGCAATTATGACTGGCTACATATGATACAACTGACTACCAAAAAATTAAGAGCCATACTGCGTATATAGTATGCGTAAATTAATTATAAGTTTCATACCCTTATAACATATCAACCAAAATTAAAAACTATGTGCGGAATTTGCGGAATCTTTGATTTTACTGGGGATCTAATCGATCGAGAGATCGTTCGCCGGATGAGTTCGGTAATAACACATCGCGGTCCCGATGGCGAAGGCGAGTTTTTTGATCAAGAAGTGGGTTTAAGTCACCGGCGACTCAGCATTATTGATGTTGATGGTGGCACACAGCCTATTGAAAATGAAGATGGTAGCATTCAGGTAGTGTTCAATGGTGAGATCTACAACTTTATCGAGTTACGACTTGAGTTATTGAAGCTAGGTCATCAATTTAGAACGCGCTCGGACACCGAAGTGATTGTTCATGCCTATGAGCAATGGGGTATCGATTGCGTTAAACGTTTCAATGGTATGTTTGCATTCGCGTTATGGGATACACGCAAACGGGAACTCTTTCTTGCTAGAGACCATATGGGAATCAAACCGCTTTATTACATATCGATTGGTAACCAATTTCTGTTCGCCTCGGAGATCAAGTCGATCCTGCAATACGCAGACTGCCCGCGGGAGGTCGATTTAAATGCGTTGGGTGAATTGTTCACGTTCCGTTATGTGCCATCTCCCAAGACACTTTTCAAAGGTGTTATGAAGTTACCTCCCGCACACTATTTGTTAGTGTCAAAATTGGGTATTCAAATAGATCGATTCTGGAATTCGTTGCCTTGTGAACCAAAAAAAATCAAGGAAGCAGAGCTTTTAGAAGAATATCAAAACTTGTTGGAAGACGCTGTAAAGCTTCAACTTCGTAGCGATGTTCCACTAGGCCTTTTCCTGAGCTCTGGTGTCGATTCCGGAATGCTGCTCGCCATCATGAGCAAATACACTAATAAACCAGTGCAGACCTTCACGATCGGTTTTGAAGGTGGTGAGAAAACCAATGAAATCGAAGACGCCAAGCATTTAGCACAAATGTTCGGCGCAGATCACTATTATCAGACGCTCGGGCCGGATGATTACATTAAATACTACGAACGTTACATGTGGGACCTGGAAGAGCCGGTCGGAAACGAAACAGCTGCCGCTTTCTACTTTGTCGCAAAACTGACCAGCCAACATGTAAAAGTAGCTCTCACAGGACAGGGAGCAGATGAGCCATGGGCGGGATATGACCGCTATAAAGGCGTTAAGCTTTCAAATCTATATAGCAGGTTACCTGATTTGGTTACGAATAATTTAGCGACTTTAATTATGATGTTGCCAGGACGAATGGAGCGGCTTAAACGTGGGGTAATATCGCTTAGGGAACCAGATGTGTTGACGCGATTTGCAAAAATCTACTCTTTTTTTAGTGCTGAAATGAAGGAGCAACTTTACACAGGAGCCCTGAAACAATCGTTTGAAGAAGATCATTACAGCACACGTTATGCCCTTAACCGACTGCAAAATGACGTAAAACATCTCGATCCGCTGACGCAAATGCTCTATATAGATGCCCGAGCAAACTTACCAGATGATTTGCTGATGGTCGGTGATAAAACATCGATGGCAAATTCGCTCGAGTCACGCGTTCCTTTTTTGGATTACCGGCTTGTGGAGTTTATTGAGCGATTACCACCATCACTGAAATTGAATGGTTTCAATGGCAAATATCTTCATAAAAAAGCCGCTCAAAAATGGTTACCTAACAATATTATTTATCGTAAAAAAAAGGGATTCGATAATCCTATTGAACATTGGTTCCGTTCAGGTATGAAATCTTATGTTGAAGATTGTCTTCTAAGTTCAGACTCAGCGACTGCGCGTTACTTTAATCAGGACTACATTCGCCGGATTCTTAAGTTGGACAGCGAAGGTAAAGAGCAATACCGCCGTCAGATTTATTTATTAGTATCGTTCGAACTATGGCATCGCAAATTTATATCTAACTAAAGCGTTGTAAATTAATTAACCCAGGAATACACGATGGATTTATCTATTATTATTGTTAACTGGAATTCAGTCGAATTTCTTAAAAAATGTATTTCCTCAATTCGAGCTGAGACAAAGGCTATTAAATATGAGATTGTAGTTATTGATTCTGCGTCTTTCGATGGTTGCGAGGAAATGTTGCATGAAAACTTTCCAGAAGTCATTTTTATTCAAAGTCAGGAAAATGTGGGGTTCGCTCGCGCGAATAATCGCGCTTTCGAACACTCTTGTGGGTGCAGCGTATTATTCTTGAATCCGGATACGGAAATTGAAGGGTCAGCTATTAATACTCTCTATAGTTACTTACAGAAACTGCCTAAAGCAGGTGCATTAGGGTGTAAGTTATTAAACTCAGATCGAAGTGTTCAAACTAGCGGTATTCAATCTTTTCCAACTATTTTAAATCAAGTGTTGGACTCGGAATTCTTACGATTGCGATCTCCAAAATCTTCACTATGGGGAATGGCGCCACTTTATGATAATAAGCGGGAACCTTCCGTTGTTGATGCTATCTCGGGTGCTTGTATCATGATGGATAGAAACTTGTTCGAACAGGTTAGTAAATTCAGTGAAGATTATTTTATGTACACTGAAGATATTGATCTCTGCTATAAGATTAGAGAGTTTGGGTATCTTAATTATTACCTTCCAGAAGCGACAGTCATTCATCATGGCGGGGGAAGTTCGCAAGAAGCGAAGAGCAATTTTGCCGTCGTTATGATGCGAGAATCGATGTATAAATTTTTGAAGAAGACCAAAGGTCATTGTTATGCGTGGTGTTACCGTGTGTCAATGTTGTTCATTGCTCTGCTTCGTCTCTCTCTACTAACAATTAATAGATTAATTAAGCCTTGTAACGCAAGCTCTTTTCAAAAATGGTGCGCGATTATGCAATGGAGTCTTAGAAGAGACAAATCGATTAAAGGATTTTGTTAATCAAATACAGTTTGGAAAATATTTTTGATCGTAAATCAGATGATACTATTTTTCTCTTTGTTTCTCTTATTTGCGTTCCATATCGTCGAGTCTTAGATTAGGAGAAATTATGGCTAATTCTGTCTACAAAGATATTCCTTCACATAAGGTGTTAAAAGAAAACCCAATGTTTAACACTCGGTATGTGGTTGTGACTCCAGTTAAAGACGAAGCACCGCATATCGCTGACATGATTACATCCGTACTGGAGCAATCTAAGAAACCTGATAAATGGGTAATTGTTGATGATGGGTCAACTGATCAGACCGCGGATATCATTGCAAAATACACAAAAGGAATAGAGTGGATTACAGTGCTAAATACAAAATCCACTCTCCGAAATCTCGGCAGCGCTGAAATAATCGCTTTTAACAAGGGTATAAATACTGTTCAAATCAATGATTTTGACTTTATCGTTAAACTCGATGGTGACGTTAAATTAGAGCCTAATTATTTTCAAGAAATTCTGGCAAGAATGGATAGCGACAAGAGCCTAGGCATCATATCCGGAGTTTATCGTGAAATGCATAATGGCAATTGGGTAACCATTAAAATGCCATCTTATCACGCTGCCGGTGCGTCAAAAGTTTTAAGACGGGAATGTTATAAAGCCATTAAGGGATTTGTTCCCAAAAAAGGTTGGGATACTGTAGATGAAATTAGGGCGGGGTTAAATAATTGGAAAACTGGGCATTTTGGAGACATTGCTTTTTATCACTTGAAACCCGAAGGAATTGCGATGGGTAACCTAAAAACTCATCATTTTCATGGTGAAATTTATTATCAGACTGGTGGAGGGGCTTTGTTCTTGTTAATTAAGGCTCTGCACCGGATGCTGTTTGCAAAGCCTTTAATATTTGGAGGCATAGCATTAATGCTAGGTTATCTTAAGCCAATATTTTTAGGAAAGCCACGTCTTGTAACTCACGAAGAAGCTCAATTTTATAAGAGTATGCTTAATAAACGCTTGGTTAAATTTTTGAAAAGATTTCTTTCAAAGAAAGTTAAAGCACTACAAGCTAATTATTCGTAATGATTTGATGTTCTAATGTTTAAGGATAATTATGAATGAAGCTTTCCTACGTGCTAACAGTGAAATCTATGAATGGCTCGCTGAAAAAGCACAAGACCTTGAAGCCTTGAAACATCCAGAAACGGTTCTGAGTGCGGTTGAATCTGCTGCGTTATTTGCAATGTTATTCCATCCAGGGCGATTCGCCGATGGATCAATCGAGAACTTGGCTTTCAATTTAGGGCAGGAACTAAATAATATAGTGACTGAAGGTGTAAATTTTAAACTTCCTGTCCCGCGAAAAGAGAATCGTCGTCGAGTTTTACATGTGGCTTCCCACGTGCTTGGGGTCGGCGGGCATACACGGATGCTATACCATTGGATGCAGAAAGATCAAAATTCTTGTCACTCTTTGGTGCTGATCCGTCAAAGGGAGTTGCCAATTCCAAGATGGTTGGCTGAGACAATATACAAAAATGGGGGGGATTTAACATCATTCCCATCAATATTAAATCTATGTCATAAAGCAAAATGGCTTAGAGAGATAGCGAAACTAACTGCTGATCTGGTAGTGCTGCACCATGATGGGTCGGATGTAGTGCCCACTGTAGCATTTGCTGATAATGATTGCCCTCCGATTGTGGTTCTCAATCACGCCGATCACCTATTTTGGCTTGGTAGCTCAATATCTGATATGGTGATAAATTTACGTACAGCAGGCGCTGAGCATTCAGCCAAACGACGATTCGTATCCTCTAATACGGTAATTCCAATTCCGTTATCTTATTCAACTGAACAGATTTCGCGGGAAGATGCTCGGCAGAAGCTAGGTATTCCAAATGACCAGCTCGTTTTGCTAAGTATTGGTAGAGCAGAGAAATATCGGCCATACAGTTCCTATGATTTCGTTTCAACTGCTAACAAGATCCTCGATCGCGAGCGCACTGCACACTTATATGTTGTAGGGGAGTCTGAGGCAGGGATTTCCCCTTATTTGCGATGCTCTCTGCATGATCGGCTGCATTTTGTTGGAAGTGTAGAGGATCCTTCTTGGTATAGATCCGCTGCAGATATTTATCTGGAGAGTTTCCCGTTCGGTTCACAGACTTCAGTGTTAGAGGCAGCGTTACACGGAATTCCCATAGTACCCGCATATGCACCATTGTTTAAGCTCTTAGTGGCGAATGATGATGCAATACAAGATCTCCTGCAAAACCCGCAAGATGAGCAAGAGTATCTAGAAAGAGTAGGTCTGCTGATACGGAATTTGCAACAGCGCATTGTATTGGGGGAGTCGTTGCGAGACAGGTTGTTAATTGATCATGTTGCAGAAGGATGGTTAAATCGTTTAGCTGCTTTGTACCGTGAGACTGATAGTCTTACACATTCTCCTCATTTGATTCCTACTGCTGCTTGCAGTAATACATCTGCTGACATCAGTTTAAGTCTCTGGCATGTAATGGCCGACGGCAAAACGAACTCTCCTTTTACACAGGAGAATCAAGAAGAAGCATTGATATGTCATAAAGCATTTTTAGCAAAGTTTTGCGGCGACTTTACGACAGCAAGACGGCTTGCTTGGCAAGCCATACTAATTAACCCATACAGGCTGGTGGTGTGGCGGCTTTTCGCTATTACATTATTAGGTAAGGCCGGAAAGCTAATTAAATGGTGTCTCGATATGCGGACAAAGATACTTTAAATATACACCTTATTTGTTTTTGTGGAATATGGTTTTTAAATTTATTATTTATAATATATGTTGTGAAAAATATTGGTTTGTACAATATTATATTAACAAGAATATTTCTCTTGAATTTATTTGATTGTGCTGATTTTTATTAAATAAATATGTCTTTAATAATATTATATAGTTTTGATTTATAAATTCCGATTTATAATGAAACGATACTTACCTCATGAGGTGTTATTTTGAATTTAAAACCACGCATATTATTCGTGTGTCATTCCGCCTCACGTAACGGAGCGACTATTCTTTTACTAAACCAGTTGCGCTGGTTCAAAGCAAATACGAACTACGAAATCGAAATTATTGTTAATGGTAGTGGCGAATTGATCCATGAATTCCAAGCGATCGGCCGCACGATGGTGTGGCGTAATCCGGCTTTTTTTCTGGAGGCGTTTCCTGAAAAGATTAAGAGTGTGTTGAAACCTCAGATCGAATCGGTCTGTCTGAAGTTATTTATGGCTGGACGAAAGTATGACCTGGTTTACTTGAATACGTCTGCCGTGGCGTTTCAGGCATCGGGGATGGCTCTCTCTGGACAGCGCATGCTCTGGCATATCCATGAAATGGAATACGCTCTACGCTTGACAATGGGTGACGCACAAAACAAAAAATTGTTTTCTCTCCCTGACAGATTTATCGTTGTGTCTAATGCAGTAAAAAAGGCATTAATCAATCAATACAAAGTTCCAGAGAATAAAATTGATCTGGTGAATGGGTTTGTTGATGTGCCAAACTTTACCTCAGAGGAAATACAAATTAGACGTCAGCAGATTCGGCTCCGGCTTGGCTGGCCGGAGGATGCTTTTGTGATAGGTGGTTGCGGAGCACTAGGCTGGCGCAAGGGCACTGATGTTTTTTTGCAAATTGCTGATTTAATGTGCAAAGCGGAAAGTGACAGTCGTACTCGCTTTCTTTGGGTTGGTGGTGGCGGAGATGAGGTCTTGCGTTTTGAGCATGATGTTCGCCACCTTGGTCTGTCTAAGCGATGCGATCAAGTTTCCGCCACTTCGGACGTTATGAATTATTACCTTGCAATGGATGTGTTCGCTCTCACTTCTCGCGAAGACCCTTTTCCTCTCGTCATGTTAGAAGCAGGGGCATGTCAATTACCTACAGTTTGCTTTGCCAATGCTGGTGGTGGATCTGAATATGTAGGTGACGATGCAGGTTTGATTGTTCCGTACTTGGATGTAGCAGCATTTGTTGCTCAGCTCCAGAAGCTACGGGATACTCCTGAATTGCGCCAACGATTGGGTATTGCGGCAGCACATAAGGTACAAAAACAGCATGTTGTTGAGGTGCAAGGCCCAAGGCTACGAGCTAGCATAGAGCGTTGTTTGAAAGTCACAGATTAAATTGAGATAAAACAAAAAAATATACGTTACGATCCAATCTCTCCCTTAATTCTTTTCGAGGACACTTATGATGCCGGATTATAGAAGATGTGCAAGTTTGGAGGAAGCTGCGGAGTTACTTGCTGCCTTGGTGAAGAAGCAAGATGGCGGTGACGAAAATTATTTCAATAGTCAACTAAGACGCTACTTGTATTCAATAGGACGAATCAATGAACTTTGTCCAAATCCATGCCGCGTCCTTGATATCGGTAGTCACTATCTCCATCAATCAACGTTGCTAAGCCTCTTGGGCTATGAGGTGTATGGACTTGATGTTCCACTCTTTACCGATGCCTCCTTTATTCAGGAGCGCTCCAAGGTGATGAAAATTCAAAACGTTAGTTCTGGCTCGCAGCAGTCGGGCGAGTTTCTGGAAGGCCACGATAATTCTTTCGACCTCATTGTGTGCACCGAGATGCTGGAACATATTGCGTTCAATCCGGTCGCCTTTTGGCGGCGAGTATGGGAGCTACTTTCAACCGGAGGGATGATCTATGTAACAACGCCCAATGTGTTTCGGATCCGCGCTCTGGTGAAGAACTTGGTTCGTTTGGTAACATTTGAAGGGGTTGGCATTCCTGTCGACGAAGTTCTAACGGTAATTACTTACGGACATCATTGGAAAGAATACAGTCCTAGAGAAATACGAAAGTATTTCGGTCAGTTATCTTCCGATTTTGCCGTGGAAACGCGCACATATCCTGACTATGGCAGTTACAATGGCATTCTTTCCAAAGCATTGGAAGTGATACCCGCATTCCGTTCTAATATCGAGGTTGTCATTAAACTTCGAGGCAAAACGGATTTCTTAGCGCCACCTGTTCTTCCAATGGTGTCAAAATCTGCAAAGGGCAACTAATTTATGAATGCCTTCGGCGGAAGCATTTTAGTTTTAGTCATGCTCGTAACGCTCTTGGGATCTGCTCGATGGGCGGTGATCGGTATGATGGCTGGGATGCTATACCTCCCGATAGGGTTGAGTGTCCCAGTTTTCGGAATTAATCTGTTTGCGATGAGGTTTGTTGAAATCGCGGTATTTGTCCGGATTATTTGCCGACGAGAGTTTTCATCGTTTGTCTGGAATGGCATTGACCGGACATTCTTGCTCCTGTATGCCTATACTACATTGGTTTTTCTTGGACGTTCTTCCGAAGGGCAAGCAAATGTGATTGGCATAGCTGTAGACGCGTACTTATGCTATTTCGCGTTTCGGGTGTTGATAAATGATGTCGAGGATTTCAAGTGGTCCCTAAGGGCGTTTCTGCTTCTCTTAGGTCCATATACTGTGTTGGTGTTGTATGAGAGTGTTATAGGGCGCCATCTCTTTGCTGTTGTGGGTGCTTACGCTCCAGAAGTGTGGAGAGAGGGGCGACTCCGTAGCGTCGGCGGCTTCGATCATCCCGCTCTGTTGGGCACGGTAGGCGCAAGTTTTATGCCGCTTTATATAGGATTGTGGTTTTCGAGACGAAATCGAGCGTTCGCTTTTGCCGGAATAATGCTCTGTGCGGCTATTGTATGGGCTTCTAATTCTGGAGGACCAATCAGCTGTGTTGTATACGGTGTGTTGGGCTGGATGACATGGATTTTCCGCAAAAGGATGCAGTGGTTTCGGCGCGGTATTGTTGCAATCCTTTGTTTGCTGGCTTTGGTGATGAAAGCGCCAATCTGGTTCCTGATAGCTAGGCTTGGTGCAATCACTGGCGGCGATAGTTGGCATCGTTCCCAAGTCATTGACGCTTTCTTTCAGCACTTCGATGAGTGGTGGCTGGCTGGTATGCCTATAGAAGATACAAAATTCTGGCTTCCAACCTACAACCATATTACAGGGGGAATTGACTTGACCAATTATTATCTAGTGTTTGGTCTTACAGCTGGTTTAGGATCGACCACCTTGTTCATTCTCCTGCTCGTTCGAGGGTTCAGTTACGTGGGTAATGCGCTTGAGGTTATTCGGAATAGAAGCGAAAGTGATAAAAGCTTGGAGTTCTTGTTTTGGGGATTTGGCGTTGTGCTTGCAGTCCATATACTTAATTGGCTGGGAATTCCCTATTACGATCAAACTTACGTTCTTTGGTTTATGCAATTAGCCATACTTGCAACGTTGTCGGATATGGTTATCCGATCCGGATCGAATATCGTTGAGGCGAAGCATCACAAGCATGGACATCACCACAAGCATGTTCCTAGAGTAAGGTGGCGCCACCTTCCAGTCACCTCCGTGGCTAAGTCAAACTCTTGCCAAGTGGTTAATTGCACAAATAAGCCGCTGTACTATGACACCTTTGTTTCTTGAAAAAACGGAGGAAGTAATGTCGCGAATAGCCATATCGCTCAATTGTACAGAGAAAGATCGGCAAGACTTGAAACGTATGTTCAATAATAGCGCTGATGAGATTCCCAAAGTAGAACCCGAAAAAATTGTAACGGGTTGTCTCGCAGGCAAGCGTAATGATGAGATTGCTGCTGAACTTGATACAAAACTTGGCGTAGCGGCTATCTGGTGGGAACGTTTTGCGGCTAAGGCCATGAAAGGAGTGCGTGATTGCCATAGATACGGAAAGCCGCCAAAATACTTTCCATTCGAACTACATAGTCAACAGTTCAAGCAAATCAAACAGCCTCCTCCATATGCTGGACAAGCAACTTGGGATGATGGATCGTTTTCAGAAGTATTAAACGTTTCTGATGCTGCTTGGATGTCCAACACCACCAGCGCCATCGTGGATGGTGCTTAAGCACTGACCCTGAGATGATGTCGAGCAAAACATTACGAGGAGAAAGTTTTAGCAACACGGAACAGTTGACACATAAGCCATCAAAGATTTTGTTGCAGTTTACATCGGCAAAGTTAATATCTTTGTTTCGCGTAAACGCAAGGCCAAAGGTTCACAACTACCAAATGCAATCGTAAATTTATGAAATTAGATACTAATTCCCATATCGCCATGAGCTGCAGTGTAATCGTAGTCAGCAACAATAATGACATTCTTAAATCCACACTACTTGTTTCTCCCGATTTTAAGGATGGCATCGAGATTGTAATAGAAAGAGATGCCGTTTCCGCATCTGCGGGGTATAACGCGGGCATTAGGAGATCCAGTGGAGATATTCTCGTTTTTGTTCATCAGGATGTCTACTTGCCGGAAGGTTGGTTCGAACAATTATTGCAGGCCGTTAATTACCTCAATAAAGAAGAACCGCACTGGGCAGTGCTTGGTGTGTTTGGAAGCGGACCTGACGGCATTGGTCACGGACACCTGTACTCGACTGGATTAGGATGCATCGTAGGAACTCCGCTCGCACACCCAATAAGAATCCAAACGCTCGATGAAGTTGTATTGGTGCTCCGCCGTTCTTCCGGGTTAAGTTTTGATGAGCGTTTACCAGGCTTTCATCTTTATGGTGCTGATATCTGCCTGGAAGCTCATCGGCGTGCGCTTACGTGCCACGTAGTTGAAGCATTTTGTATCCACAATAGCAGGGGAATGGCCCTGTTGCCATGGGCATACTGGCAAGCATGGCTATATATACGCCGTAAATGGTGGCACCGTTTACCAGTGATGACTCCCACACTCCGAGTCACCCGCTGGGGGGGGGCGGCCTTTCGTTATCTGGTCCAGCGGCTGATCATACGGCCCTTCTGGCTTGCTAAATATCAACGGCGCATTGGACAGCGCACAGCAGACTCTGAGTCCCTTTGGAAGCAATTGTGCTTGGAAGCCCGAGTTTCCCCTTCTCTGCCGAGTAACACACGCAACACAACTTAGCGATCGAACTAGGATTGTGGTGCAACTCTTAGATAAGATAAGCTTTAAAAATGAACTGATGAGCAGGAGTTGAATGCGTTTTCTGCCAAGCGGAAAATATTTTTTATATCATTCGGTGCCTCAAAAAAGGCGCAAGAGTTTTCTACTCTTGCGCCTGCTTCATTGGTTGAAAAAGTGTAAGTATCCAGCCGCTTATTGATGTTAACGAAGCTATACTTTGTTCGGCACCGCCAAGCAGAGCAGAAAACTTTTCAATAGATGAATTGGTAAATTTGACTTGACCCGACAAATAAGTTCCCAAAGTTGGTAATTGCCAGATCAAATCAGAATATTATATGTTTTAAAGAAAGTTAAATCTAAGTCCGTAAGTCATATCTGGATAAAATATAATATTGTTTAATTTACCTTACACTTGTGGATTAATTTAAAATAATTATGGAATTATCCGCAGGTTACTGGGGGCTGATAAGGTTGTTGATGCACTCACTGTACCACCATATTCGAACGCTCCTCTGTCCCATGATCCATCTGATCCTCGAGTAGTATTGTTTGGATCAACATTATATGGCGCTGACAATACCATTCCGGCAGGGGTTGCTGTTTTTAGGCGAAAATCCCGATTTGTCAAATTAACAAAAATATCGCAGTTTGAACTACATACTTGTTTACTTGAAGTAGAATCTCCATCTGCGACTGTATTATAGTACCAGTTTCCACCTGCTGTACCACCAGTTCCGCCTGTTCTCACGGAAGCGTACCAGTTATTATTTTGGATGAAATTTCCAGTTCCTTTCTGAATAACAAACCCCGAATAAGTTCCTTTAATATTAGCAATAGTATTGTTATATATATAAAAGTTATTACAAGTATTATTGTTGCTCGCATCATTTGCGCAGAATATAGAGCCTGCTATTCCCTCACGACTATAAGATGCTGTATGTATAATGGTATTACCATATATCTTCCAATTTGTTGCAGTACCATTGTTTATAAACGCCCAAACTGCAGTACCTTCTGGATCTTCTATTGCGTTGTAACGCCAAGTGAAAGTATCGCTATCTGTTGAAGACATTATTTCGCCGTGAGTTGCAGCGGAGCTGGCATTACGGGCAATATAGCTATATTCAACAAGCCAGTTTTGAGGGTTTCCACGGGTAAGAAAAATAGTTCGGTCAGAATCGCGAAGCGCACAATTCTGAAAGGTAATGTTACTATTACTAGATAAGCCATAGATAACATCGTCGCCCCGACCTGTATCGCGACCACCCCCATGAATATCAATATATTTGAACGTTAAATTGTCACCACCTGTTCCGCTTCCATTATCAATTCGTGTGTTTCCGGTTGTTATTCCGTATTGGTTAACTCCACCGGTTCGCCAGTCGGTATTTCTGACTTGTCCATCAAAAACATAATAATCAGTATATATTTGCCAGCCAGAAAAAACGGCTTGGCCATCACCATAACCAGAGCTCCATCCTGTATCCGTTCCATGATCAGACCCGGTTGCCTTTTTGATGGTTATAGTTGTCGCGCTGCTATTAGCGTCGTCGAAGGTGTAGCTGCCGTAGCTTCCATTTGCCAGGTAATAGGTATCTCCACGGGTTAATGCAGAAGGTAATCCATTGTATGCATTGGTCCAGTCACTTCCGCTATTATTTCCAGTAGCTCCAGTCCTTACATATTTTGTAGCGGCCTCTGATACACCTGACGCCATCCCAGTGATGGCAGTTAATACACATAACAAACCTATTTTTTTCATGTTCATAATTTTTTCCGATTCTGAATCGTTATTGTCGTTGCACTATCATATTTTGAGTAGCAACTTAGAAAATAAATACCCAATTATTAAAACCGTGCAATTCAAGGGAAGTGAATTGTTAAGTCAACAGAAACAAAAAGTTACACCAAGCTTAATTTGCCCTTCGCAAATCAAAGCAAATTCATTGTATTAGCAATTTAGAGAGCGCTTTCTTTCAAAGATTTCTCAGAATATCGGTACTAAATATTATTATTTACAATAGGTGATTCTAGATTGTCTGCTGTTTGACCAGATTTTAGTAATTTTGAGTTTTTGACTCCTTATTAAGTAATATAATCCAGCGTTGGTTGGTTCCAAAGTCAGCAGGTTGCGACTAACCATCTGGAGTAGCCGACGGATTCTAGATTCGCACCATGCAATGCTAGCTCCGTCGGTGTATCGTTTAAGCTGTCAGTGATATGTTAATTTCCATTTCCATAGACTGACATGGACGCATTGGTTTTATAGTCATTACTCGAAGCAGTCCAACTTGCGGGCAAACTCGTCAGGTAACGAGAAGAACTCTTTTCCATCAAGCCTGTTCCCGAGCCCACTCGATCAAGGAATCCGATTTGCCCATCCACGCCCAGTATTGCAATCCAATACTTTTGACCGGAGGTTACAGAGGCTGCCGGAATTGTTACTGCGTTCCAAGCCCCAGGCTTAAGCGTGCTCAGCGTACCCAGAGAGATTAGAGTCTTGGCATGACCGTAGCTGTCCGTGTAAATGCCGGCAACCAGTTTCTTTGCGGTGGTTGCGCTGGCGTCCAGATAAACCTGCACCTCGGCTATTGAACCGGATTTCGTAGCCGTTACCTGATGCGCTTGTGCCCTGCCCATGGGTTGGTAATCGACCCATGGCTCTTGATTGATGTCGCCCATGATAAATTGCAGCGGAGCGCTGGTAGCACTAACCGGGGCCTGCATATTGTTGCCGACTTCCGTTGCGGTTAAGGCCCGGTTGTAGATCCGCACCTCATCGATATAACCATCGAAATATTCGTTCCAAAGACTGTTTCCACCAATGCGTAATGCTCCACTGGATTGTTGAATCTGACCACTTTGCGCTTTCTCAGCAACTTTAACGCCATTCACATAAAGCCGCTGATATGATCCATCATAGGTTGCTACCAGGTGAGTCCAAGTGTTCGCCGGCAAACGGTTGGGACCGGTGACGGCGCGGTAACTTCCATTATTAATATACGCGACAGGCTGATTGACGTCCTCTTCGGAATAGAGGGCATACACCTCAGCATTGGATGCTTCTTTTAAAATGACTGTGTTGCCGCCATTTGACTGTGACAACGGATACACCCAGGCTTCGAGCGTCATGCCCGTTGAAAGATCCAGTGATGGGCTGTCGTTGACGGTGACCCAGTTGCTGGAACCATTAAACTTTAGTGCTTTCCCAGAATGACCTGTAGAAATGCTGACTGCCCCGTTAATCGTACCGTTATTACCATTGCCTGAGGCATCGGCAACCGTCGTGCCGCTGGCATCCTCAAAACCATAAGCTGCCACTAGGCCATTACTACTAGTCGGAGTCGGAGTTGGAGTTGGAGTTGGAGTTGGAGTTGGAGTTGGAGTTGGAGTTGGAGTTGGAGTCGGAGTCGGAGTCGGAGCTGTTACGGTAATCAGGTTCGGATAGGTCTTGGGGACGCTTCCGCTGGGTCCGGTTACCGTCAGACTTACACTATATGACCCTGCGGTCGAATAGGTCGCTGTGGTAATTTTAGCCGTTGTGTTCGTCACAGAAGGCGTTTGAGAACCGGGAAAATCCCATTTCCAGCTGGTAACAGTCCCGGTTGTGACGGGCGTGAAATCTACCGCTAAAGGTGCGCCCCCGCTGGTTTTACTTGCTGTGAAATCCGCCGTTAACGCCGCCGTCGTGACGGGTACTGTGAAACTGACTTCATTGGAGTAAGCGCTCTCGGTGGTTTTGGCCGAATCATAAGCTTTCGCCGCAAAATAGTATTTGGTTCCTTCTTGTAGACTCGGTACCGTATAAGTAGTCTTGTTACCTACATCAACGGTTGAAGTGTAACTGCCGCTGGCTTGGCCGTAAGATATTTTATAACCGGCTACACCGGATGACGTACTGGCATCCCAGGCAAGGTTCGCACTTCCTGCGAATACGTTACCACTGAAAAAGAAAAGGGCGAACCCGATCAATAAAAAGTGAGGGAACAGCTCGCGCAAGGAGATGTTCGTAAGATAATTTTTCATAGTAAATTCCATGATCCTCTTAGTGTGACTTAAAGTCATAAGAGAAAATCCTATGAACCTGAGACAAGCTAAAGGACGCTTCTAAAAAGCGGGTTAAGAACGAAAAAAGTATCAATTTAGTTGATTTATTCACAATATTACCTCTAATACAAAGCCATTAATTTACGATAAATTCAATATTTATTTTTTATATCGTATTGAACTATATTGAAAATTTCGCAAAGGCAGAGATCCTTCTCTCCTTATTTACGAGAAATAATTTCTATATAGATCAGTTAGAGTGTATTGATGGAATATTAATGCCCGCTTAAATATCCGTGGTATTGCTCACATATTTTTACGTAGGTAATCTTACGAATGTCCCTACTGCTATTTGATAATTAATATATCGTCAAGTGTTCTATTGAAGCCCATTCACTCATCAGACTTCCAAAGCAGGATGTTCTATGTGAGCAAGATTGGGTTCGGCTCTAGTCCTCCGGCTTCAATCGCAAATGTCGCTTTTTCTCTATAGAGTTATTAGTGGTGGCAAATAAGAAAAATGGCCCACATGCACCCAGTATATGGCGGGAAATCGAAGATTTTAGTTAACAAAAAGGAAATTAGTTACATGTCTCAATATGATCTCGCAAGTCGTTTTCAGCGTGCTTTTGACAGCATTCACACCATGAGCACGGGAGAGTGTATATGGATAGCCGATTCGTTCTAGGATGTGCCATGTCGATGAATCTTGTTCAATTCCAATCAAAGCTGTCGGTACCTAATATTTTTCAACAGTTCGGTACTGAGACTGTCGGTACCGTTATTGTAGATAGAGCTCTTAGGGTACAAAGTTTTAGTTGTTCTTATTATGGCGAGATAGCGTCAAGGTTGGTGTTCGATATCTTTCAATGCCGATCCTGCTGCATTTTGTTCATCCAATGTTTGTGTCGGCGCATTCATCACAAGAAATTCCGCGAGCCCCGAACCGATGCTCGGCTTTGTTCTAATCTGGAATTCCATGACTAAAAAACATACTTACGGCCAGATTTTGAAATCTT
The DNA here is from genome assembly GCA_964547705.1 of uncultured Methylobacter sp. Lineage (GTDB taxonomy): Bacteria > Pseudomonadota > Gammaproteobacteria > Methylococcales > Methylomonadaceae > Methylobacter_A. Next base: position 43,140 of record CAZJOY010000003.1, read on the forward strand.
CGGCGTTGATTGGTAGTTCGTCGATGCTGAACATCGTCATTGGCATCGTTCGTACCAAGGTAATGGCGATGTTGTTGGGTCCGTCCGGGGTCGGACTAATGGGACTGTATGGATCAATTACCGAACTTACGATTAGCGTTGCCGGCATGGGCATTAACAGCAGCGGAGTGCGGCAGATTGCCGAGGCAGTTGGTTCGGGCGACACAGAGAAGATCGCACTAACTACTCTAGTGTTGCGACGAATATCGATCTTTCTCGGGGTACTTGGCGCTGTTTTTCTTATCGGATTTTCCGGGCCGGTATCGACCTTGACTTTTGGCAACGATCAACACGCTACCGCCGTAATGTTGCTGTCAATTGCTGTGTTTTTCAATTTAGTAGCCGCAGGTCAGGGTGCGTTGATACAAGGCATGCGGCGCATCTCTGATATGGCTAAGATGGGAATATTAGGTACGCTCTTCGGCACGCTTATCAGCATCCCCGTCGTATATTTCCTCCGCGAAGAGGGCGTAGTCATATCACTCATACTTGTTGCTGCAACAGGACTTGTTACATCCTGGTGGTATAGCCGAAAAATACAAATAAAAACACCCGCAATATCTGCTTCCCTGTTGGGACAGGAGGCAGCTGCTCTATTGAAGCTCGGTTTCGCATTCATGGCCAGCGGACTATTGATGTCAGGAGCCGCCTATGCGGTGCGCCTCATAGTCGTTCGCAAGGTCGGTTTCGACGCAGCTGGATTGTATCAATCTGCTTGGGCACTTGGTGGAATCTATATCGGTTTTATTTTGCAGGCTATGGGAGCGGACTTCTATCCCCGGTTAACAGCTATCGCCAAGGATAATGTCGAGTGCAACCGTATAGTGAATGAACAGGCCCATGTCAGTATGTTGCTAGCAGGGCCAGGCATTATAGCAACATTGACATTTGCGCCATTGGTCATCGCGCTCTTCTACACACCTAAATTCGAAGGTGCTGTGGAGATTTTGCGCTGGCTATGTCTGGGAATGACTCTTCGCGTCATTTCCTGGCCGATGGGCTTCATTATCGTCGCAAAAAACGTGCAAAACCTCCTGATATTTTCAGAGCTGGCATGGACTGTTGTCTATCTTGGCCTTGCGTGGACCTGTGTAAGTTTTTTCAATTTAAAAGGCGCCGGTATCGCTTTCTTTGGGTCGTATATTTTTCATGTGTTGATGATCTACGTGATCGTTCGGCGGCTCAGCGGTTTTCGCTGGTCCACCGTAAATTTACAAACAAGCTTTCTCTTTCTTGCCTTGATTGCAGTCGTTTTCTACAGCTACTATGCACTGCCACCTATGGTGGCAATGGGAGTAGGCACACTGGCTGTCTTATTAAGCGGCGTTTACTCGATTCAAGTTTTGCTCAATTTCATTTCATTGGATAGGATTCCACGCCCAATACTAAAATCACTGCAGTGGCTCCGTCTTACACCCTCTAGCTACAACGAACTAAATATCTGCAAAACTGCATTAAGCGACTCAATTGGGAAAAATAAGCCATTTGTAGACATACAAAAAATGATATTTGTATTCATGGCTTGTACTTTATTTTCCATGTGGGTTCATTGGTATGAAGGCAGCTATGACTGGCTGGCAGGCTTGAATTCTTTTGAGTCGAAGCTTGAGATGCTAATATCAATTTTGAATATTAAGGTAATTTGATCATCGAATTTTGTCAGTAGCGTTTGATTTTTCGCCATTTATGCCCTTTAGGGTACAACTACTGACTCAAAACTACCATTAGGATCAATATCTGATAACGCTATAGTCTTAATCGTGCCATACGCGCGCTCCAGAGTTTGCAGTTGTTATATCCATCCGGCAAATATCGGTCATTTTCTCCGTTACAGGGATAGGACCATATTGATGACTATGAGAATAAGCTGTTACACGTATTTATTTATACCCTCTCATAGGACTAACATTTCCTTAATGATCATTGACGGGTTTATTTATTTATTTAACTTCGAAACTTTAGCTATAAGTTGCGTGCTCTACTTTTTCTGATCATATCTTTATCGCTGCCTCCCAAAAAAGAATCATCTTCGCCGCTTGACGAAGGCGATGTAAAAATTACTAGGAGTAATAATTAAATGACTACTGTTGCAATTCTCGGTCTCGGTTATGTTGGTCTCCCGCTTGTCATTGAATTCGGCAAGCATTCGCGCACTATCGGTTTCGATATTCATGCGTCCAAGGTAGAATCCTGTCGGCGTGGCATTGATCCTTCCCGTGAGCTACCCGATGAGGAAATGCGCGCCGCTGTATATGCCGAGTATTCGGCTGATCCGAAGAGTTTGGCTGAGGCCGACGTCATCATTATCGCCGTACCCACGCCAGTGGATGGAGCGCATATCCCGGATTTTTCTCCGCTAATCGGCGCCAGCCGTAATGCTGCCCGGAACATGAAGAAGGGGGTCATTGTAGTGTATGAATCCACAGTATATCCGGGCGCGACTGAAGAAATCTGTATCCCCGTATTGGAACGCGAATCCGGTATGAAATGGAAAGAAGATTTCTTTGTAGGATATTCACCCGAACGTATCAACCCGGGCGACCGCGAACATACATTGACAAAAATTATCAAAGTGGTTTCCGGCGATACCCCAGCCACCCTGGAGAAAGTTGCGGCGCTCTACGAAACTATCGTAGAGCCCGGCGTGTATCGAGCTTCTTCAATCAAGGCGGCGGAAGCGTGTAAGGTGATTGAGAACACGCAGCGCGACCTCAATATCGCCTTAATGAACGAGTTAGCTATAATTTTTGATAAATTGGATATTGATACGAACGAAGTGCTTAAAGCGGCTGGCACCAAGTGGAACTTTCTTAAGTTTAGTCCCGGCTTAGTGGGAGGACACTGTATCGGCGTAGATCCTTATTACCTTACGCACAAGGCTGAGATGTTGGGTTATCACCCACAAGTGATTTTAGCCGGACGCCGCATCAATGACGGTATGGGTAAGCTTATCGCCGAACAAACGGTCAAGAATATGATTGCTTCAGGTAGTTATATCAAAAGCGCACGAGTGAATGTACTCGGCCTTACTTTCAAGGAAAACTGTGCCGATCTACGCAATTCCAAGGCGGCAGACGTAGTCAATGAGCTCAAAAGCTATGGTATTGAGATATTTGTGCATGACCCATATGCCGACCCGGAAGAAGCGCTACACGAATACGGTGTCAAACTTCTTGATTGGGATGAGCTACCTCGCGCCGACGCCATAGTGGCGGCGGTCTCTCACAAGCAACTGACATCCATCCCTGTAGATGATTTCCAGAAAAAACTGATCAAAGGCGGTTGCTTTATCGATGTCAAGGCGTGTTTTGACCAAGCCAGCCTGGAACAGGCCGGTATCAGAGTTTGGCGGCTTTGATTGGCGTTTCGGGGCTTTGTTACCGCTATTTGAAACTAGGCGGGCGGCCACGATAGCCGTCATCTACCCAAAGCTGCCGCAATTTTTTGCAGCTGCCGGGTAGAGACTTAAAAGTAAGTGCGCACCCTCCCCTCCCGATCCTGTGCGCTGTTCAACGTTACCACAATCGTCAATGGTGAATTCTGCATGGGTCGGTTGAAAGGTCAACAGAACGTAGTGTTACCGGGTTTTATTAGGCTTATTAGTCCCTTCAATCCCATCGGGCTAAGTGTTTGTGCTTATTGTTTTATGACATTCTCTAGGTGATATTAGCTCTGCCATGAAGTATCCAGCTGATGTAAGGTGTATGAATATGTTTGGTAGCGCTGATTATCATTGGATGTCTTTTTTAGGGACATTGTGATTAGTTACTTTTCTCAAACATTATTCAGAAAAGTTCTGTCGCATCAAGTCGGTAGAGCTGAATTAGGATAGGCTTTTTGACTTTCAAAAAGCAATTAAATTGCATTCGGTAGTTTGGCTTTTTTATTCACAAATACAAAAGAATAAGGAAAGATTTTATTATGAACATTCGACAAATATTATTAACGGGCGTAACGGTTATGATGCTAACCACAAGCAGTGTTTGGGCTGCCAATGACAATGGACGAGGCAACGACGATGGACGAGGCAATGACCATGGACGAGGCAACGACGATGGACGAGGCAACGACGATGGACGAGGCAATGGCAATTCATGGGGAGTCGCTCCCGAAATTGATGCAGCATCCGGAACCAGCGCGATAGCCCTGCTAACGGGCATTGTATTGCTAAGAGTGGAGCGGTCTCGGTCTCGACGTTCTTAATACTTTTAACATTGAGCATTAACACCGGGTCATGTAGCAGCGTTCTGATCCAGCCTTCTTTATTAGCGAGTGGTTTCTGACTTATTATGATGCAAGTTCCCGTACTCGCAATATCGAAGCGATTAACGATACGCTGGATATTGCTTCTAGCGACCATAACATTAGAGTTCGTATCGATAACCGCTCGCTATGAAGTACCTCCACTCTTTTCGCCTCTCTTGGGTCATGATGTTAGTTGGTCTGCGTGGCTGTTCCATTCTTCGAAAGAAATCTGGGCGGTAGGCCTTTGGACTATCAGCGCTTGTCTACTGATTCTCAGTCCGCAGCTTAAGGTTATGCTCAGTGAATTACAGGAGCAGTCGGGTGATTACCATTGGCCTGCTTGGCTATTCTTTCAGGTTGTTGCTTTCACTGCATTTGCGGTTGTTACCGCACTTATATTTGAACCCCCCACTGATCCGGCTCGTCTTTCGGCACCTTGGTTTACAGCTTGGTTGACACTGGCAAGCGCAACATTAGCGTTATGGTTGCTTGCTTTAGCTCCAGGTCATTTTTGGTCGCGGCTGATCCGCCAAAAGCATATGGCGCTGCTGATAGGGTGCTTGCTGGGAATAAGCGCTTGGGTAATGATGGGGATGCTCGCTCGGCAAGAAGCTCCCCTCGGCCAGAAAGAATTTTGGGATTCTCTGGCGATGCCTACTTTGCAACTTGTCCATTTAATACTCAGTTGGTTTTTTTCAGATCTTGTTTATCAGCCGGATATATTTTTAATAGGTACGGGTTCTTTTCCAGTTAAAATCAGTTACGCCTGTTCGGGTATCGAGGGCATTGCCCTGATTAGTATATTTCTTGCGATTTATCTCTGGTTATTCCGCACAGAGCTACGTTTTCCGCAGGCTTTTTGGCTTTTTCCTCTCGGTATAATAGTCATCTGGTTAGCTAACGCTGTACGTATCGTCATGCTGATCGTGATCGGCGCATTCTTTTCCCCGGAAATAGCATTAGGCGGATTTCATGCGCAAGCTGGCTGGATAGCCTTTACCCTTATTGCACTGGCTGCGATTGCTCTGTCGAACCGGATTCAGTTCTTTACCGTTACCGCGACGGACCTTCCAGTTGATAAAAACAGTAAACCTCTTGCAGCAGCTCTGCTTACTCCGTTATTGGTTCTGATGGCTGTCACGATAATGACGTCAGCTATGTCCTCCAGTGGTTTTGACCTATTATATCCTCTACGCATGATGGCTGTTGCCGTAACGCTCTACTATTTCAGCAAGACCTATCAGGGGCTGGGGTGGAGTTGGGCTTGGCAAGCGCCGGCAATGGGTACCGTGGTGTTTATTATCTGGATGCTGCTGGAGCCGAATGTTGACAGCAGCAAGACTGCGTTATCGCAAGGTTTAGCGGAGCTTACAAACGTATCGGCAGCAGTTTGGCTTGGCTTTCGCGTACTTGGGTCGGTAATCACAGTGCCTTTGGCCGAGGAACTGGCTTTTCGCGGTTACTTAATCCGTAAGTTGACTGCCGCAAACTTCGAAGACGTAGCGCTCGGGCAGTTCTCCTGGTTTTCGTTCGTACTTACGTCTGTGCTTTTCGGGGTACTGCACGATCGTTGGATTGCCGGGACTCTAGCTGGGATGGGGTATGCCTTGGCTCTCTACCGCCGCGGCCAAATTGGCGATGCCGTCGTAGCTCACATGACGACTAATGCGCTGATTGCCATTTTTGCCCTGACCCAGGCGAGATGGTCTTTATGGACATAAGAGAATAACGAAGATACAGAGCGCGATTTTTTGACTGACATAACAGTTGCTTCATTTCTACTTGCGGTTATCTCAGGTATTTGGGATGTATTTTAATAGTCGAGTTGAACGGCTGTGGGCTATCTATGCAGAATTTAAAAGTACGCAAAGGCTGTCTACGCCTGAATGAAATACTGCCAGGAAAAATCTCTAAATAATATTATCGATAATTTTTAAGTATAACGCTATGAGCACACAAAAAAGGTTTCTTATTGTAGGCGGAGGTTTAGTTGGCCTGGCAACTGCCTATCGGTTACTTGAGCGATTTCCGCTAGCAGGTGTCACTTTACTTGAGAAAGAGGCAGTCGTCGGCGCGCACCAGAGCACACACAACAGCGGCGTATTGCACGCAGGCTTGTATTATGCGCCCGGCTCAGCCAAAGCGAAATTAGCCGTAACCGGCATCCGGCAAATGACAAAATTTTGCCGCGAGGAAGGTATTGCGCATGAAATCTGCGGTAAACTCGTTGTGGCTGTGAACCCCGAAGAACTGCCGCGACTGGATGAATTACTGCGGCGAGGTATCGCTAACGGGCTACAAGGATTACGGAAAATCGAAGCAACTGAAATGCGCAGAATCGAGCCGCATGTCAACGGTCTCGCCGCCGTACATGTGCCGGAAGAAGGCATTGTCGATTACCGACAGGTCTGTGATCGACTAGCTTTCCGCGTTCAAGAGCGAGGAGCCAGTATTATCACAGGAGCTAAAGTCGCACGCATCGAACGCAAAGCCGGCGCGTGGGTCGCCTCCACGGCGATAGAAGAATTCGAGGCCGATTTCCTAATCAACTGTGCCGGGCTGCACTGCGATCTTGTAGCGAAACAGGCAGGCGAGCAGCGAAACATACGGATTGTTCCGTTCCGCGGTGAATATTATCATCTCAAACCCGCGGCCCGGCATCTGGTGAAAAATCTGGTTTACCCTGTGCCTAATCCACAATTCCCGTTTCTGGGCGTCCATTTCACAAGGATGATTCAAGGTGGTGTCGAAGCCGGTCCGAACGCAGTCCTTGCCTTTGCTCGCGAAGGATACCAATTAACCAAATTTGACAGCCGAGACATGCTGGATATGCTGTTTTTCCCCGGATTATGGCGTTTTCTCCGTAAATATCCTGCTATGGCATGTACGGAATTAATTCAGTCATTCAGCAAAGCGTACTTTTGCCAAGCACTGCAACGGCTTGTGCCTGATATCCGCATATCCGACCTTATGCCCGGCGGCGCGGGCGTCCGCGCGCAAGCCATGAAGTCTACGGGAGATTTAGTGAGTGACTTTCATTTGGTAGTCCGCCAGGACGCCTTGCATGTCCTTAACGCACCAAGCCCTGCTGCTACAGCGTCACTGGCAATTGGCGAACACATCGTTAATCAATTGCCGATTTGAGGCAATTATGAAGAAGATTCGATTCGGGACCACGCATAGCAAAATTTTCGATCCATTCTCTACGAGTTGCGAGTGTATAGCAGAGTAAGAGATGCTACTTAGTGAATCTAGCAGGGACTAGTGATAGACTTAAAAACAAAGACAAGGTAGAGCTGAAGTGTTGCTATTCCACTATGGCATAGTGGGTTTGGAGCTTTTCGAATTCAAACGAACAGATAAATTAACATGACGATTTCGGGTAACTAGCGAATGAATATATTCACCTTAAAGAGTTTGATGTTTCCATATTATAACGGCCATCTCGGGATGTTTTTTTTGGGTTGCGTACTTTTGCTGTCCAATCAGGCTTTCGCTCTGGCGGATGATATTTATCGCCTCAATTCTGGCGATAGATTGGAAATATCCGTTTGGCAAGAGGAAAACTTGAAACAGGAAGTAGTGGTGCTGCCTGATGGCACAATCTCTTTTCCCTTGGTCGGGCACGTTCCTGCTGCTGGTAAAACGACTGAAGATCTAGCAAGGTTGTTGCGGGAACGTCTTAATAAATTTATTCCTGACTCCGAAATAAACGTCAGGATGCTTGCCGCAGAGGGCAACTCAATTTATGTCACCGGCGAGGTCGCACATCCGGGGAAATTCGTAATGACAGGACCCACTGACATTATGCAAGCTTTGAGCATGGCGGGTGGCTTAACGGCATTTGCGGAAAAAAACAGCATTATAGTTTTGAGGCGCGAAGCAGACGGTCGAACCAAATCCTTTCCCTTCGAATACGGCGATGTGGAGAATGGTAAGAACATACAGTCGAATATTTTGTTGCAAAGCGGCGATACTGTTGTTGCACCTTAAATCATTTCAAAAAAGCATCTACCCCGACCTAAACATAGCACTGCTTGCACTAGCCTGTCTTGTTTTCGGAAAAAACGTAGCTGCAGCCGAATGGACTTTGAAAGGATCCTTGGAACAACAACTGCAGTATGACGATAATATTTCTTTGAATACTATTCGAAAAGAGTCTGTTGCCGGATACCTTTTGAAACCAAATTTACAAGCCGCCCGAAAGACGGAATCGTTGGACGTTGCCTTAGAAGGCCAAGGAGATATTCGTCGTTACGATGATTCTCGCTGGGATTGTAATAGCTATAATCTAAATTCGAACAATGGTTATCGGGCAAAGCGTAGTGTTTTTAGTTTAAGCGGCGGGTACTCCGTTAGCTGCTCCTATTCTCAACAAATCACGGATACAGGATTACTTGTGCCGGCCAGTCAGGCTGAAAACTATCGTTTGTCTCCCTCGTGGACTTGGCAGTGGACACCCCTGGATCAGTTGACCCTGAGTACCTCGTACTCCAAGACAAGCTATAGCAACGCACTTGCCGGCAGCGCTTCAAATATTGGCACCAATTTCAGCGGGAATGATACCTACACCGTTAACCTGGGTGGAAATCATGAATGGAGCCGACGCCTCTCCCTAAATGAAAAACTTTTTTTTTCTAACGTCCAATACACTGGCTCGAACGCATCGAATCAAAAACTGTTTGGCTTTCAATTGGGTGCGAATTACACAATTGATCGTTACTGGACCGTAAGTGCGGGCGGAGGGCCACTATGGGTTGATACCCAGCTAAGTTCGGTTGGCATTACATCTGGACAAAGTTCTTCAATATCCCTGGGTAGTGTCGCTAATATCAATTTAAGCTATAGTGGTAAGCTGACCCAATTCTCTACCGGTTTTTCTAATTCCGTTAACCCGAGTGCCATCGGCCAAACGCTACAAACCAGCTCCACTTTCGCTAATTATTCGTACCATTTAACTGAGCATGTTTTGCTAGATTTTTCAGGTTCTTATTCACATAGCAAATCGATCGGTGGCCAGTCATACGCTAACCTAACCAATCAATTTAATCGCGACTATTTCACTGTGTCCCTAGGCATTGCCTGGGAACTCGCGAAAAACTGGAAGCTCAAGGGCAGCTACGTTTACAGGTGGCAGGATTACCGACAAGACACGAATTTGCAAAATTTAAATGCAGGAACAAGTGATTCTAACGCCGTGATGCTTTCACTGAGCTACTCTTGGGATGGAATTCAGGTTTCTCGTTAGCTCATTAAACTGATCAGACAGCGCACTTGTTCTGACAGGTACCCTTCGAAATAAGGGTAAAGCGATCTTGTTAATTGAACAACAGCTTGAAAATCATTTTTCCCAAAAATGAAACACACCGCATCTTGATAAATCTGCCTAAATATCACAAAAATTCCATCATCCCATTCCTCCTGATGTTGTTCAGGTATTAAATGATTGGGATGAGCAATATACTCTTAAACAGCCGATCTATCTTGACTACCCTAGCCTAGGGAGCGTTCTCAATTAAGCCAAATGACAGTCGACACGAGGCTGAGCATCGCTTGATAATTTCTTGCTAAGCGCTCATATCGGGTTGCAATTCGACGATAATGCTCCACTTTCTGGGAAAATCGTTCAAGCAAATTCCGCTCTTTGTAAAGCTCTTTGTCACACTCTCTTGACAGTTTCCGGTTCTTTTTTGCGGGAATCACGGGTACTGCATGGCTATTTTCTATAGCCGATACCAACCGGTCAGAATCATAGCCTTTATCAGCCAATACATAGCCCGCCACAAAGCCTTCAATCAATGCTTCAGCTTGAATATATTTGTAGTGGTCTAATAAAAACAGACACACCGATAGGTTGAAAAAATAAATCAACAACAGTCAATTAAGGAACAAGAGCATGACTCAAAAACGTCGAGCCTTTGACGCCAATTTTAAAATGTCCGTCGTGCAGATGATCAAGGTTCAAGGGCTGAGTGTTAGCCAAGTCTGCCATCTGGGCGAGACCACCGTACGGCGCTGGTTAAAGCAGGTCGAAGCCGAACAAGCTGGTCAGCACGGCATCCGGCAAAGCATGAGTCGCAAGGGCAATTGCTGGGATAACGCAGTTTCGGAAAGCTTTTTCATACCCTGAAAACCGAGCTGATACTCCATCAGTCCTATCGAACCCGAGCCGAGGCCAAACAGGCCGTATTCGAATAGTTCGAAGTGTTTTATAACCGCGAGCGGCTTCATTCCGCCAATGGCTATCTGTCGCCCGTTGACTACGAATCGCAGTTCAAAGCTGCTTAACCTTGTGTCCGGAAAAGTGTTGAAACATCAGTTAAAGCTAAGTACGCTTTGACGTAGATGGGGTACTAATGATGCATAGTGCTTTTGAGCAGTTTTGGGCATATTTTAGAGGCTAAATCTGATATAAGCTAAACCGTCAATGTAGGGCATTGAATGCCTTATTCAGACCTGCATTGTGGAATCAGTACTTATACTGGATCGGAATCCGTATTTGAAAATAAAAGGGCATCGCCATGCATAAAATATCACACATCCCCATCCCGTTACCCACACTGATGCCTGTACCACCACGGGCTCTTTATTTGCCAAATGATCAGATTGAAAGTAAAAATGTAGTTCGCTCTCTGGTTATGCCATTGCGTTATCATCCATGGAGCATGCGCTTATAGAAGTAATAGGAAGCGGTTCACATCAATACTAAGCAATCGATGCATTACGGTCAATTTGACAGCCATGCGTGCAAAACGGCTTCGGTGATGGGTCAAATATGTGATTTTTCTTGTATCCTATCGTGTATGACCTGTTATCAAGAAATCACCTGCTCGGATTGTGGCAGCAACCCAATGATGAAGTCCGGCCGAAGCGCATCGGGTACACAGCGTTACCGCTGCCAAAATCCAGATTGTAAGACTAAACATTCATGTTGGCTTACCGCTACAAGGCATGTAGGCCCGGTATAAAAGAGCAAGTTGTCGAGATGGCTATCAATGGCAGCGGTACCCGTATCCGTGATACCGCACGGGTTCTCAAGATCAACAAAAACACAATAATTAGCACGTTAAAAAAAGTCGGGCGGCCTCGTCCAAGTCAATCCCAACTTCCAAGTTTTAAATCCAGATGGAAATGTGGCAGTGAGAGTAAAATTGGCTTGCGACGAAGCTGAAATAGATGAACAGTGGTCCTTTGTCGGCAACAAGTCCAATCAACGCTGGCTCTGGTATGCCGTTGATCATGCCACGACACGGTAGTACTGGTTGATGTGTTTGGCAAACGCAAGGATGAGGTCTTCA
>CAZJOY010000004.1:0-54451 GCA_964547705.1 uncultured Methylobacter sp.
TTTGGAGTGCAAGCTCTGCTTGCAAAGCAGGCAAAGCCTGCACTCCGGCTTTGAAGAAAAGCTAAAAACTTATATTCAGGTACTTATAAGGAGTCGCTGCCGCGACGCTTATTTGAATCGGGTTCCTCGCACCCGAAGGCGAGTTACTTTCTTTTGCTCCGACAAAAGAAAGTAACCAAAGAAAAGGCGGCCCGGTTGCCGCTTCTCTTCTGTGCTCCTCGCTTTCGACGGGGGTTGCCAGAAGGACCATCCCTGGTCCTCTGTCAACGCGCTGCATCCATGCAGCGCCCCTTACGGGCTATTGTGAAGAAGCGAGATATATGTCGTAAAGAGGGATTTGCGGGGATTTGGCCGGAAGTGGCGGGATGGCTGGGATTGAGCGGATTTTTACTCAATTTTTAAATTACGCGTTATTTGTCGTAGTTTAAGCTTCCGTCATCAAATTTTGTTTGTTATTTGTCGGGTTTATATTTCATGTCCATACCATCTTACGCGTCCGGCAATTTTTACCTCTTTGGCTTGACCAGGGCCTATTGTGCGCTGTTTATACCTCGGATTATCACTAATAACTACCAGTGAACCATCAAAGTCTTGCTGTATGCGTTTGACGCTAAGATGATGATCCGCTTGTATTATATAAATCGAGTCATCTTTAATACTGTCAATGCTGGTATCCACCAACAGCAAGTCACCATCATAGATAGTGGGCTCCATGCTATCGCCTTTGGCTTTAATTAGCGCACATTTGTTCGGTTGAAGGCCTTTAAGCTTTAACCAATCTCGCCTGAAGGCCATCTGGCTAAGTTTAAGCTCTTGATCTACTAGGCAGCCATTTCCTGCCGACGCTTCCACGTCATAGAGCTGAATCAATGAGAAGGCATCGTTATCAGCATTGACTATATATGGCTCCTTTAGATCACTCACACCATGCCCCGTTGAGTCAGCAGTGCCTCCAAGCAGCATTGGGCCTTTGCCGGTTATCAACCAATTGATATTGACGTCGGCTTTAGCAAAGGCCTCTAGCGCGTCAGAACCAGGTTTGCTTATATCCATTTCATACTTTTGATAAGTACTGAACGATATTCCTAATAAGGAGCTTGCAGCATCCTGTTTAAGATTTTTTTCCGCTCTCCATTGCTTGATTCTTGCCCCGATAGTCATGCGGCAAAAAAACCATTGAATTGCCGCATGGAGACGTTTTTAATTGCCGCACATGCGGCAATTCTATATTGCTGAAATATAAAAGAATTTGTATTAATCATAGAAAAATCCTAATGCGGCTTTTGCCGCATCCAAAAAGAGATGTTTTTACTGTTGACATAACTCCTTATTAGGAGTGTAATAGCCACACCTTGAACTACACACTTGAGTCAATAAGTATGAACACCTACGACAAAAAAGGGGCAGGCGTTGAGCCGGAACCTCCGGCTGAAGACCTGCACCCTTCGGACATTTTAGCGGCCCTGCATAAAGCCGGTTGGACGCTTGAATCACTGGGTCATCACCACGGCTTAACCAGTGGTCAAACTCTGTCCAAAGCGCTCAGAACGCCAATGCCGATTGGAGAAAAGCGCATTGCCGAAGCGCTTAATATGCACCCCAAAGAGATATGGCCTAGTCGCTATCATCAAAATGGGGAGCGCAAATTACACGGTTTCCGCGCTATTCAGTCTACACGCAAACGCGTCGCGGTCAATGGCAAAGATGAGGCGATTAATAGCCATGCCTAAGCGCCGAGATCAATTGACAGACGATCTATTCGACATGATTGCGGTGCCGGTGGAACGAGGCGGAAAACCAGGGTCGTTAGACATCGGTAGCCAAATCCGGAGCTTGTTGAGCGAACAAATCAAGTTATCGCCACTAAGCCGTTATCAGATCGCGGCGAAGATGAGCGAACTAGTCGGGCACGAGATTACCAAGCATCAACTGGACAGTTGGACGGCAGAAAGTCGCGAGGGCTGGCGGTTTCCTCTGGAGTATTTGCCGGCGTTAGAAGTGGCGTTGGAGACGCACGCGTTAACAGCCTGGATCGCGGATTTACGCGGTGGGCGGCTAAGTGTTGGGAAAGAGGTTTGGGAGGCGCAGTTAGGCAAGTTGGAAGCATTGAAGAATCAGTTGCGCCTGCAAGAGAAAGCAATTAAGCAGGCTATGAGAGGTGGAAAATGAATGGAGAGTCTGCTGTTTTTAGTTTGGCTGTTAGCGCTTGTAAGTGCAATACAGGCCGGATTTTCTGCCCAATGGAGGTATTGGGATGAGCGAGATCGATAAAACCCTGTACGCCGATGCCGAGGAAATTGCTACGGCGATGGGCAAAAGCAAAAGCACTGCTGAACGGATGGCGGCTGACGGTAACTGGGAAGCCAAAGAAGGCAAAAGCCGAGGCAAAAATAAGAAAAAATGGTTCCTGATCAAGAAACTGCCCAAGGACATTCGCGGTGCCGTAATGGACAAGCGCGGCTCGGCGGTTTTGAAAGCATTGCCAAAAATCGTACCCGTCGCATTGCCAGAAAATCAAAAAGCGCCAACAGTAGCACCCCAAGCCACGCTACCCGTCAAGGCCGAGGTGCCGCTGGAAAAACTCACTAACCGGCAACGTCAAGTTAATGAGGCCCGGCATCACTTGGTGCATACCGTGCGCGTCATGCAATTGCAAATGCGCTGTAGCTTTGGCAAGGCCGCCGACAAGTTAATCGCCAAAGCAGCAGCCGGCGAATTGGACGCCGAACTCATGAATAGCATGTTGTTGGCAAGGGAAACGCGGGGCGTAAAGCGCAACGACGGGGAACTGGTATCGCGCCGCTCGCTGGAGCGTTGGAACCACGTCAAAAGCACAGGCAAACAGTTAGCACCGGGCGTGCGGGAAAAGGACGATTGGCGCTCCGTGTGGTGGCTGGCGATGTTTTTGGCTTGTTACCGTGACCCGCAAAAGCCCTCTTTGAAAGAGGCGCATCGGGATTTCGAGAAAGCTTGGACCCAGCAAGGCTTTGCCGAGAAATGCCCGGATTACGATGTCATTTACCGGCTGCAAAAGAAGATTCCAGCGGTCGTGCTGGCGATAGGACGCTCGACCGGTTCCGAATTGGCGGCATTACGCCCCTTTGCGCGGCGCGATTGGTCCGGCATGAGCAATGAAGTCTGGGTCGGCGACGGCCATACCTTCAAGGCTAAGGTGCGCCACCCCGACCACGGCCAACCGTTTGCGCCGGAAGTGACGGTGATTATCGATGCCGCGAGCCGGTATATCGTAGGCTGGGCCTTTAGCTTGTCGGAAAACCAGATTGCCGTATCCGAGGCACTGGGTAAAGGCATGCTGGCGCACGGCAAACCGCTGATTTATTACAGCGATAACGGCAGCGGCCAAACCGCCAAAATCATCGATTGCCCGGTGGGCGGCATGTTGGCCCGGCTGGGTGTGGAACATGAAACCGGCCGTCCGGGCAATCCGCAAGGGCGCGGCATCATTGAAGGGCTTTGGGACATTACCACCATTGCTGTGGCAAAGACCTTCCCGACCTTTCAGGGCACGGGAATGGATGGCGACACCCTGCGGAAAAACACGCAAGCCATTAATCGCGCAAAAACTAGAGGTGAAGTGCCCGAATTTGTGCCGTCTTGGTCGGTGTTTATGGAGAAAGTCGAGGCGCGCATCCATTGGTACAACACCGAGCACCAGCATAGCGCGCTGGGCGGGCGGACGCCGGCCGAGGTGTATCGCGCTAATTCTGATGCAAGCTGGCATTGCCCGTTAACGGAAGACGAGGTTATCACGCTGTACCGGCCGTTTGAGATCAGAACGCCAAGCCGTGGCGAAGTGCGCTGGAACAACAACATTTATTTCCATCCTGCACTGGCGGAACTGCCGGCTAATAGCAAAGTGCGGGTGGCTTATGACTTGAGCGACGCCAAGCAGGTGTGGGTCAGCGATTTGAATGGTCGCTTGATTTGCATCGCCGAGTTTGAAGCCAATACGACCAAGGGTTTTGCGGTATCGGTAATCGATTCGTTAAAGGAAAAACGCATCGACGGCATGGTCAAACGCGGTCAGGCCACGATAGACAAGGCCAATGCAGAACGCGGCAACGTCATTGATGGCGAAGTATTGCAGCGCATCGAATACGAAGCGCCGGAGATGATAGAACCGTTAAAAATCGTACAACCCGATTTTGCTCAACAACAGCCGGAAGAGCAGCGCTTGAGCTATTTGGAAACCATGAGACAACTACAAGACGGCGACTGGAAAGCCGCCGGAAATGAATAACCACGATTGGGCGGCAACCCTCTCGCGGCTTTAAACAACCTTAACAAAAACAACGAGGCTATTAAATCATGAAACTGAACTATGTACAAACCAGCAATCACGGCGCCTTTATGGCTGCCGTCAAGGCCGTAGAAAACGGCGCGGCGCGCGAGGCCAAGGGTATCCTGGTCGCAGGCGATCCGGGCGCGGGAAAAACCCGCACCGTGGACCACTTTGGCGCCGAACGCAATGCCATCTATATCGAAGGCCTGCCCACGATGACCGTAGCCTATGTCCGCGACCTGCTGGCGCATGAGCTGAGCATCGGCAACTTGAAAGGCTTTGCCTTGCAAAAAGCCATTAATGAAACGATGGCGCAACGCCGGCAGCCGATCATCCTGGATGAAGCCCAGCACGGCCTGGATAACAAAGCGTCGGTGATCGAGTACCTGCGGCGCATTGCCGAGCAAGTCGGGGTGTTGCTGATATTAGTGTGCCATACCTCCGAAAAGCACCGCTTTGCCGAGCATCGTCTGGCGCATATTGCTACCCGGATCAGTGCGGTCGTGGATTTTAAACCAGCCAATCTGGCGGATACGCAGCTGTACTTGCAGCAGCTGTGCGAGGTCCAAGTGGATGACGGCATTACTAAATTAGTGTTGGAGCAGTCGCGGGGGCGGTATCGATTGATGACGTCGGCGGTTTCGACTTTGGAGACGATGGCGGCACGGTTGGATAAAACGGCGCTGGTCGAGGCGGATGTCAAGGGTTATCTGCTGTGCGAGGATGCCATGAGCAGCTTGAAGAAGGGGGCGAAATGAGCATCTTGGAAGAAACCGTCAAACGCGCCATCGGCTTTAAGGCGATTGTTCCGACCTGCGCACAATGCGGGCATAGCGAAGAAGTCGGTACGGTTGAATTCCCCATGCTGGCTTGCCGGTACACCGATGTCTGTAGCTTTAATGTCGATAGGGAAAGCGCTTGCCTGTTTTACACATCGAAGCAGGTCCCGGAAGACTTGTTTATCAAAGTCCATGAGGCTGTAGAGCAATGCCAATAAAAAAACGCAATGGCTATGCCGCGCCGCGTACCAAAACCATAGGCTTACGAGCACAAGCCTGGTGGCTTGTGCGCAAGAACAAATCCATCACGCTGGCCGAGGTCATGCTGACGATCTGCAACGGCTCGGAGAAAACGCCCCGCGTCAACTTGAGCCGGTGGTTTAACAGCTTGATGGCTGCCGGCTTGCTAATCAGGAAACGGGAAGACGACGGCAAACCGACCAGCAACGGCAGCTATCGCTATACGCTGGTGCGCGACATCGGCCCCATTGCGCCGGTGGTACGCGCTAAAGCGGGCGTGGTCTTTGATCCGAATACAGGCGAAACCATAGCTATGGGAGACAGGTCGCATCCGTTCCCTACGGATGGCGACACTTCCTCCAGCCCTGGAGACAAGAATGATTGACGCCATACAGCGCCTGAAACAAGCGGTGGAGGCCAGCAATATCACGCAAATCGCGGCAAAGCTGGAGATTTCCCGGACCGCTTTGTCGCTGGCGATTAACAATAAATACCCGGCCAGCTTGCAAAACATCCTGGACAAGTTTGAACAGACTTACAGCGACGTTAACTGCCCTTTTGCCGGGCGCGAGTTAACGCGGCAGGAATGCCGAACACGATCCACCGCCGAGCGACCTTTCGGCGGTGCAACAAAAATTGCCTGGTGGGATACCTGCCAGAATTGCCCCAACAAAGGAGTCTAACCTATGCACGTCATTATCAGCATTGACGATCAAGCGGATGGTACTGTCAGCGTCAAAACGCTGGTGCATCCCGTTGTGATCGGCGACACCACCAGCCAAAGCCCGGCGACAGAATTGGGCAACTTTTTACAACTGGCTTGCGATCTGTGGCAGGAAACCTTGTCTATGAACAAGCAGCAGCTGCATGCCTATACCCAATCGCTGATGGGCCGCTCCCATCAACAGCAGTAGGAGGCGTCATGAATAGCCTTACGCACATTGTCGATAATCACCAGCGTCTGACCGTTGCCAAGAAAAACCGCTCCGATGCGATTAATCAGGCTATCACCGAGCGCGATCGGCAACTCAAAGCCTTGCGCGCTGAATTGCGTCTCGCCCGTTGTTGCATGGGGCTGGTGTGCATGGCGCTGATGATGGCAACTGCTTACCAAATCTGGAGGATGGGGTAATGGCGAGCGCAGATACGCTGCTGGAACTGAAAGAAGTTGCCCAGAAGTTTGGTGTAGACGTCACTATGTTTAAGTCGGCCAGGCCTTTTATACCGGGATTTCCAGAAGCAATAACCGTAGGTAAAAAGAAATGCCTATCGCTAGCGGCCCTCGATCAGTGGGCTGAAGGAAAAGACCCCAGAAAGGAGATATTGCAAGCGCTATACGAATACCGAAGCGGGAACATCGAAGCCAAGGCCGATAAGGCTGAACAATTGAAGTTGTCGCGCCGTTTTTTTGCCGGCGAATTCGATACCGAAGAGCAACGCTATTTCCATTCAATCAAGCGCTGGACAGCAAGAGATAAACAACCGAAAACCACCACGGTCCATATTAGGCCGATCTTTTAGATAGGAGACATCATGTCAACTGACAACTACAGAACCAACAGCTCCGGGCATTTAGTGCCGGTAGAGAGCATCAAGACTATCGACTTGTTAAGAGACGATACCGTTACCCGCATTATCGCCAACGCTAAAATCCAGCAAGAACAAATGGCTGCATTCAAGCAGCAAACGATGAGCGACATTAACACCTTCGTAAATTTATCAGCCGAAGAATACGGCATTAAATGGGGTGGCAAGCGCGGCAATTTGACCTTATCCAGTTACGACGGCAAATATAAAGTGCAGTTAGCCGTCAGTGATACGCTGAGTTTTGACGAGCGCCTGCAAATCGCCAAGCAACTGGTTGACGAATGCATCCACGAATGGACAGCGGGCAGCAACGCGAATGTTCGGGCTTTGATTGAACACGCCTTTCAAACTGACAAGCAGGGCAAGCTAAATACCGCCCGCATCTTCGGTTTAATGCGATTGGATATGGAAGGCGAAAAATGGGCGCTGGCGATGGTGGCATTAAAGGACAGTATTGTCCCTGCCAGTACTTGTGAGTATCTGCGCCTGTACGAACGCGTCGAAAATACCGACAAGTACCAGCAGATCACAATGGATATCTCGAGGTTATAGCCATGAAAACAGAACAACAAAAAGCCCTGGATAAAATCAAAAAATGCCTGAAGCTGGCGGGCTCCAGCAATGCCAATGAAGCGGCGACTGCAATGCGTCAAGCGCAAGCGCTGATGGAAAAATACAACGTCAGTCATACCGATGTCCAGGCTTCGGAAGCCAGCGAGACCAAAGCCAAGGCCAATGTTAAAAGCAAACCGACTAACTGGGAAACGCGTCTGGCGCATATTGCTGCCGACGCATTCGCTTGCAATATACTGTTCTCTGGCAGCTTCATCGGCAACGGCGAATGGCGTTTTATTGGGGTTGGAGCAGCACCGGAGTTAGCCGGCTATGCGTTCGAGGTATTGTTGCGCCAAGTCAAAAAAGACCGGGCCGAATATATCAAAAACCAGCTAAAGCGTTGCAAGCCCGCGCCCAAAACCGCGCGCGCCGACAGGTTTTGCATGAGCTGGGTATTAGCAGCGGCCGGTAAAATCGCCGCCATTGCGCCGAGTCCCGAGGCCAAAACAGCCATGGCCGCCTATATGGACAAACATTATAGCGACTTAATCGATATGAAACCGCGTGTTAACAATGGTCGCAATAACGCCGACCAAGCCTATAAAGACCGTAGTTTTGGTCGTGAGCAAGGCCGCAAATCGACCTTGAGTCGTGGCGTCGGAGGCGATGCAGCCTTGCCTGGATTGGAGTACAACTCATGACCAACAGCAAATTCAAGCCTTACACCAATCCAAAAGCCGCAGCCCGTCGGAAAGCAGCGATTGGCAAAATTCATATCGGCAAAAAACAGCTGGCCATGGACGAAGAGACTTACCGCGCTATGTTACTGACCATTGGCGGCGTTAAATCCAGCACAGACCTGACCAACGAAGGGCTTAACAAAGTCATCCGGCATATGGAACAGCACGGCGCTGTCTTTACCAAGGCCAAGCGCGCCGGCCGCCATCCGCATAACCTAGACTCGCAATCGAGCCGTGCCGACCAGTTGGGCAAGATCGAAGCCTTGCTGGCCGAAGCCGGCCGCCCTTGGGAATACGCCGGAAGCATGGCTAAGCACATGTACAACAAAGACGCGCTGGCGTTTTGTGACCATCGGGAACTGGCCGGAATTATTGCGGCGCTGGCTAAAAATGCCGAGCGTGAAGGGCGGAGGGTGAGATGAGCGGCAAAGGACCACAACAAGAAACCTTGGCGGAGTTAGATGCCATTTTTTCGACGCCAATACCTAAAGAGGCAATGTCAAATCATTTGTCATTGATTGCTACCGGAGTCATCCTGGCCTTGCGCCAAGTAGAGGGCGATGAATTTATGTTGGACTATTTACAAGCAGCAATTGACGATATCGAACAAGGTAACGCTTATGCCGTTACCCGACTCAAAACAGAGAGGGCGCACTGATATGACCCCAACCAAGCAACAATGGCAAGAGATACAAGACGCATTATCCACTCCCTATGGTTCAGCATTCTTACGTTGCGATGACTATTTGCTTTATGCCAGCGTCCAGCAAAGCAAAATGAAATTGGTGATAGCCATTTATACCAATGGCGTCATGGACGGAAAGCATCAATGGACAGGTAAAGAAAGCCAAATCAGCCAAATGAACGAAGTGTCCAGGCGCTTTTGGTGCCGACACAAAAAAGTCCCATCAGCTAAAGAAAAAAAGAAAAACGAACGGCTATTCGGAAAGCGTTATTGCCAAGAAAAAGGAATTAATGAAGGCTATGTATTCACAGTGCCCTATTTCAATAGCGCCTCTGCCTTCATACGGCATATTAAAAAGCACAATGAACAGATAGACGTGTTATCGCTGGACGAATATACCGCCGCACGAGATCAACAAAGGGAGACGGAGTGCGATGCAACTGAATAGATGCCCCATCTGCCATACCCGCATTAGCCTGGACGCCCTGGTTCAGGATGAAGCCGGGCGCGAGCTGCTGGGCCTATTAATCAAACTCGACACCGACGCCGGAACCGCACTGGTCGGCTATCTGGGTTTGTTCCGGTCGGCGACACGCGACCTGGCTAACGACCGGGCGTTGAAACTCGCCAAAGAAGCGTTAAGTTTGGGCCACATCGGCAACGTCGCTCAAGCCATGCGCCAGACCGTCGAGCAAATACAGGCCAAGGGCGGCAAGCCGTTAACCAACCATAACTATCTAAAAAAAGTGCTAAGCGATTGTCATGAAGTGGCACCGAATCTAGTTGTTGATAACTCGGGCAATGAAGTTAAAAGCTACCTCGACAGCCTGACTGTTTATGCCCCCAAGCCACGCCAAACCAGCAAAACCGCCCAAGCCTTGCAAGCGCTGGAGGATTTTAAACATGGACGTTAACGAAATCGACAGCCAACACGACTGGTTGCGTGACTGTGTAGCCGACAACCTGATGCAACTGGTCGTGCTACACCTGGAAGGCGGGCCACCCGCCGAAACCCTGGGTATCACCGCCCAAGCCTGGCTGCGCGTCATGAGCGGTTGGCCGATTGCCTGGAATGAAAAATTGGACCGGCCGCGTTTGGATGCCGCTTTCCTGGCGCTGGCCGGACAAGTGCAGCGCTGGCCCAGTCCCAGCCAATTACGGTTATTACTGCCGACCCGCGTTTATCAGCAAGACGGACTGGATGCGCCGGAGTATCCGGAGACTAAAGCCGCCGCCAATCGCCGAAAAATAAAGCAACTGGTAGCGGATGCTTTTCGGCTAAAAGAACTAAGAACCAGACTGACACGATTGCAAGCTAATGCCGGAGCATCGAATAAAGAAAAGGCGGCGGAAATTGCCGCACTTAAAACGGAAATCGCCCAACTGCAACAGAATATTAAGGAGGCAACGCAGCCATGAGCAGCCAATTACCCCGCCACCTATTGCCCGAATCCCTGCTGCAAATCGCCGACTACTGCGGCGACGACATCATGTGGAAAGTCTGGAAGCATTACGGAGGCGGACGGTTGTATATACCGGCCCAAGTCTCGCCGGATCATGAGCTTAGCGAACTGCTGGGCTTTGCAGACGCGTGCTTGCTCTGCCAGGCATTTCCCGGTGAAAACATGCGCATCGACAAAGCCCAAGAAGCACAGAACTACGTGCGCGACACCTTGATACGCCAGGCGAAGGACGGCGGCGTAAGAAACATAGAACTGGTCAGGCGCTTTAGATTGTCCGATCGGCGCATTCAGCAAATAAAGGCGATGGATGAGTCGGCCAGCATGAATTTTGATGTCTTTGAACTATAAGGAACGCACCATGACAACAACAGAATTGATTAGCTACTTAAGCAAAGAATCCGGGATTGAGCGCCGCGAAGTGGCCGCCATTTTAATCGGCTTATCTGGCGTAGCTATCCGTCAGTTATCGGCTAATGAACAATTTAGGCTGCCACACATTGGCACCTTATCTGTTACGGAAGACGGCAAGCGTATCCAGTTTCAGGCGGACAAAGAACTGGAGCGGTGCGTTATAAACAGCGCTGATAGGGTTATGGCCAAAGCCCCATGTAAGCCTTAGCTGATATAAAAACGGCGAATAATGTTTTATTGTAGAGTTTCAATTATCCGGAGGAATTATGAGATTACAAAAAATATTACCGTTATTGTTATCAGCAACACTGGCCCTGACTGTATCGACCGAAGCCGACGCTAGGCGTGGAGGAGGTTCGCGAGGATTTAGCCATTATGCTAAACACATCGCCACAGCTGGTTTAGCGGCGGGTACCGGTGTAGCGGCACACTCTGCTTACTCGCATGTCAAACGCAGCACCAGCGCCAAGAACGACTTTAAACATGATCACCCGTGCCCGACAAACGGTAACCGCTCCGGGAGCTGTCCAGGCTACGTGATTGATCACATTACACCCATCGCCTGCGGCGGAGCCGACGCACCGAGCAATATGCAATGGCAAACTGTCGCCGAAGGTAAAGCCAAGGATAAATGGGAGCGTGACGGTTGTACTGTCAACGGTGCCGCCAGCAACTTGAGCGTCGCTAATACCGCTGTTAACGCTACCGATAGCGCCTATCACGTTGGTAAACGCGGCGGTTGTTACACCTATACAGCTGGCGGAAATAAGCGGTATGTGGATCATTCTTTTTGTTTTGGGAAATAAAATGAAAAAAACGTTATTAGCAATAATAGTTTTTAATATAACAGCGTGTTTAGATAGCAATTTGCCACAAGAAAGCCATTTTAAAAGCGATAAAGGGATAGGTTGCGACACCGTGCAATTAACACGGGAGATTATTCTTAATCTAAAGCGCGGATTATTAGACGAAGCTCAAAAGCAAATTGATACTGGAGTCGCTGCTGGAACATGTGCGGTGTATTATAAAAATGAAGTGATTATCCTAACTGATTACGATAATGGCTATTACAAATTCCACATTAAAGGCACTGACGACACGCCAAAGCGGAGTTTTTATACATCTAGTCAGCTAGTAAATAATTTTTGACAAAAACAAAGCTGAGGGCTAACTGCCAAAGGGTGTTAACTTTTCCTATTCTTTAACGGAGGTGACTATGGAAAGAGGAACCGGAACAACCACGAGGCAGATGCAAGAGGCTCCGCAAGGTTCTGTATTTGTTTGGTGCGGTAGATATTTGAGCTATCCGAAAGACCTTGCGCGGAATCTCGGCCGTGAGGATTTGAATATCGTACCGCTGATGTGGCTTAACCGAGCTAATGTGAGGGGGGGCATCAATTTCATGGCCTAGTCGTCGATCACGCGGCCAAAACTGGATGCGCAGGGCACGAGGCTCTCTATTGGGTGAATCAAGGTAGCTAACGAATCGTTGCCTCACTAAAATAAATTTTCTAGTTCCTGCGAGTTCCCGCGCAACGCGTGGGAACTCGCTTTTTATTTACCGCGAAGCCCTTCGCATTATTCAACCACCCTCTCGCGCGTAGACTCTGTGCATCATTCATTTACCGCCAGAGTCCATGACAGCCAACCTCCAAATTTCTGCACGCGGCCTCGAACTGATCACCCGGACCGGGCATGACGATTGCCGCCTGACCGCGTATCTCTGCCCGTCCAACAAAGTCACCATCGGTTACGGCCATGTCTTATTACCAAAATTTGACTATGCCTTGTTTCCCAATACGGCTGCGGAGCGCTTAGCCCACTTGCTGGCCGGCTGCCGCCGCGCCGGACGGATAACGCAAGAGGCCGCCGTAGTATTGCGCATCAACGCCGCTCAAGCGCATGAGCTGTTAAAGAGCGATACGCGGCAAGTCGCGTTGTTTCTCAGCTCGGTGACGCCCGTTGCGCTCAACCAGAACCAATTCGATGCCTTGTGTTCGCTGGTCTTCAATATCGGCCAGGGTAATTACGCCACCTCCACCTTACGCAAAAAACTGCATGACGGCGATTATGCCGGTGCTGCTGCGGAGTTCGACCGCTGGGTCATGGGTACGGTGGACGGCAAGAAGCGGAAGCTACCCGGTTTAGTCAGCCGCCGCGCCGCCGAGCGCGCCTTGTTCGAGGCAGCGCCATGATGCAACTGTTATTCATCATTTATCAGTTCACCGTCGCGGCGGTGTTCATCGTGTTTTTTGTCCGTATGTGGCTAACCCGCAAACGGCAAGAAATGACCAACCTCTGCATGGTCATCCATTATCAAGATGCAGAAATTCTATTGGAAACTTCTATGTTGAAAAAATTCAGTTTAGCTACGGCTTATATCGTTATCTCATTGGCCGGACTTTCTTCAGCCGGCGCTCAAGCAGCCCTGGACGGCGTGCTGTCGGTTGAATCATCCGACCGGGCGTACTCGCGGTAACGCCGCTGGAAGGCGGCTTGTTCCGTGTGGATTTTGTCGGCGTTGGGCAAGCCAGTTTGCAGGTATCCGGCGATGCCGATTTAGGTGACGGGGTGCGCACGATCTCGCAAGCTTTTCAGTATGAGATTTATGACCCTGCTGCCGAGGCCGATCATTTCGATCTGACGATTCTCGAAGAGCATCTGCGCGAGCCGGTTACGGCGGCCGAGGTTGCCGCTGCCGAATCGGGAACGGCGGCCAGCGCGTAGCCTTTCCTGGCTAAGGTTCCCAAGCTGCGGCTTGGGGACCTTAGCCGCGAATTTTTAAGGAGACATCATGATAGGTATTGATGCTATCGCTAGTTTGGTTGGCACCGCTGTCGACAAAATCTGGCCGGATGCGAACATCGAGGCGCAAAGCAAAGCCGACGCGCTGAAAGCGGAGCTGGCCAAAGAGCTGGAATATACCTTGGGCCAGTTGGAAATCAACAAAATCGAGGCGGCCAACCCCTCGTTATTTGTCGCCGGCTGGCGCCCTGCCGTGGGCTGGTGCGGCGCGCTGGGCTATGGCTATGAGTTTTTGTGCCGGCCCTTACTTAACGGTCTGGCAGTGGCGTCCGGCTTGCCGCCGGTCTTTCCCGGCATTGAAATCGAAGCATTAACCAGCCTGTTATTCGGCTTGCTGGGCCTGGGCACCTTGCGCACCCTGGAAAAGGTCAAGGGTGTAGCGAGAACGAAATGACCGAGGACGAATTAATCCAGCACGCTGAGCAATTTCATACGGATTTTGCATTAGCGCAGCATCGGCGCCGTCATCCGACCGATCCTGATGCCGTATCGGCGGAATCGTGTGAGGACTGCGGCAATGACATACCAGAAGCGCGGCGCAAAGTGTTGCCGGGCATTACAACCTGTATCGATTGCGCCAGGGAGGCGGAACTTAAGGAGAGACTGGGACGATGAATATAGAAATAGCCAAGTTTGGTTTTGATGTGCTGCAAACACTGCTGATTGCCGCCATCGGCATTATGAATTGGCTGAACAACCGCCAGCGCGTCACCAGCGAAACGGTCACTAAGCTGGAAACCGGCATCGACGAGCGGCTGGACGACCATACCGAACGCTTAACCCGGTTAGAGCAAGATGTAAAGAACGCCCCAGGTCACGACGACTTGGCCGAGATTTACCGGGAAATACGCAAGCTAGCCGAGACCATGGGGATTATTAACGCGGCACTATCGGCGCAAACGTCCACTCTGACAGCGCTGGAAGCGCAAGTCGGGCGTATGGATACGTTTTGGCGCAACCATAATTAGGAGTTTTTATGGACTACAACGAACACATGACCGCGCATCGCCGGTTAACCGTTTTAAATCTGTTGGCGGCAGCGGTAGCCTATACGCTGCATGAAGTCGATCTGAAAACTGCATTATCCCAGCGCGGCCAGGCGGCCGGAACAGACACATTGCGCGCCGATCTGCAATGGTTGCACGAACAAGGCTTGGTCGTGGCCCGCCACGAAAATAGCTTTTGGTTTGCCACCCTGACCGCTAAAGGCGACGATGTACGCCAAGGATTGTCTGCTGTTCCAGGTGTTGCAAGGCCGGAGCTGAAATAATGCCGCCACGCCCAGCCATCACCTTATTGCCTGACGGGCTACTGAATGAGCTAAACAAGCGTCTGATTGATGGCGGCTTTAGCGATTATTCGGGATTGTCAGGCTGGCTAAAGGAGCAAGGCTACCAGATTAGCCGCACGTCGGTTGGCGATTACGGCAAGGACCTAAAAGCCAGCATGGAGAAATCGATTATGCGCGCGCGGGAGCGGATGGAGATTTCCAAAGCCTTGCGCGGCGCATCTGATGAAGACAAGGCCGCGCTGATGGAGGCTAACGAAATGGTAGCCATGGATCAGATTATGGATATGTTTGAAGTCATGGGAACCTGGAAAGAGGCTGACAGAGCCGCAGCCGTGCCAAAGTTGGTGCGGGCTATCGCCGACTTGAATCGATCCGCTATCGGGTCGGCCAAGTGGAAAAAGGAATTTGAAGAAGCTTTACGCTCTGCTCAATTGGACGTATTGAAAAAACTGGCGGATTTCATTGGTAAACGCTTTCCACAGTACAAAAGCATATTTGCAGAAATCCTACCGCCGTTCGGGGAATGGTTGAGTGATGGCAAGCCTTAAAAAGCGGGAGTTCCTTGGCGAAATATCCGCTCTGGCTGAAGAAGTTAGGGAGGAAGTTAACGCCGAGTCATCCGAAGCTCTGTCATTTGGCGATTGGTGCCGCGAAGCCAGTCCGGAATTCCGTTGGGATTGGCCGCATTTGGCCTTTATCCGCTCACGGCTGGAACCGATTATTGAGATGCTGGAGCAGTCGCTACGCGGCGAAGTCTCCGAGCATAAGCCCCGGCATTTGATTCTGTCGGTGCCGCCCCGGCACGGCAAATCCGAACAGGTCACGGTGCGCTTGCCGGCGTATTTGATGGAGCGCTGGCCTAAGCTGCGCACTATTGTCGGCGCTTATAACGCGGCGCTGGCGTTGAAATTCAGCCGTAAAACCCGGCGGATTGCCGCGCCGCGTGTTGAGCTGGCCAAAGACGCAAACACCAATGCCGAATGGGAAACTTCGGAAGGCGGCGGTCTACGAGCAGTCGGTGCCGGCGGCGGTGTGACCGGCCACGGGGCCAACCTGATCATCATCGACGACCCGGTTAAATCCCGCGAAGAAGCCGAATCGGAAACCTATCGGGAAAAAATCTGGGATTGGTTTACCGACGACATTTTCACCCGGCTGGAACCCGGCGGCGTAATGATCATCATCATGACCCGCTGGCACGAGGACGACCTGGTCGGGCGCATCTTGAAAAGTGACTTTGCCGATGACTTTGAGGTGATCAATCTGGCGGCCGAAGCCGAATATGGCGACCCATTGGGCCGTCCGGTCGGCGCGGCGTTGTGTCCGGCCCGGTTTAACGAAACGGCGCTGGCCAAGTTGCGCCAGATTTTGGGACGCAGTTATTACTCGCTGTATCAAGGCCGACCGGCAGCGGTTGAAGGCGACATTATCAATATTACTTGGTTTAAACGATACCGCTTTCGACCGCCTTTTGTCAGTCTTGTGCAAAGCTGGGATACCGCGCAAAAGGCCAACCAAAAAAACGATTACAACGTCTGCACCACATGGGTGGAAACGGCGGAAGGCGATATGTATTTGCTCGATGTCTACCGGGAAAAGCTGGAATATCCCAAGCTCAAGCGAGCCGCGATTGAGCAAAAGAAGCGCTGGAATCCGAGCGCGATCTTGATTGAAGACAAAGGCCACGGTACGGCGTTGGGTCAAGAGCTGAAACTATTGCCCGGCTATAACATCATTATGATTGATCCGGAAAATGACAAAATCACGCGCATGAGCGTTGAATCGTCGGCGATCGAAGCCGGCCGCGTTTGGATTCCTGAAGAACATACCGTGCCTTGGCAGGCCGAGTTTGAAAACGAATGCACCAATTTTCCGGCCGTTAAACACGATGACCAGGTTGACTCGATGTCGCAGTATCTGTTCTGGAAACGTAACCCCAACAAGAAAAAGGCCGATTATCGGGCCTGGAGTTTGCCGTGGTTGTAAGTCTTTACATTGAAATTGGCGGCCTGTACGTAATGTATTGGTTGGGGCGTTTTCACGAGCGGGGACAATCCAGCTTTAAAAGCATGGGTAAGGCCATGTTAATCGGCCTTATTTGGCCAATTCATCTATTGATCATATTGATAAACAATTAAAAATGGCCATCAACCGCACATCCGATCAATTTTTACTCGACGCCTACAGCGGTCAAGGCGGCTTTGCCAATGGCGATTATTTGGTCGCGCATCCGCGCGAATCCGAAACCAAACTAAAGAGCCGTAAAGAGTTAGCGGTGTATCCCAACTTCTGCCGGAAGATTGTCGATGTGTTTATGGGCTTTTTATGGAAGCAAGCCCCGAGCCGAGAAACCGACGACCTGTATGCAACATTCGCCGCCAATGCCGACGGCGCCGGCGGCAAGCTGGACACGGTCCTATCCAGTTACCAGCGCTTGGCCATGATCCTGGGCACGGTGTACGTCATCGTCGATAAACCCAAGGAACAAGGCCAGACAAAAGCCGATCAGGCTATGCCGTATCTGGCCTTGCGCCTAAAAAGCCAACTTGTTAAAGAAGTGAAAAACGCCGCCGGCGTTTGGCAATCGGTAACGTTTAGCGAGCTGGATAACGGCGAGACGGTTTATCGCACTTTTACCGTGACCGGCTGGATGCTAAGTAAAAAAGAGGATGGCAGCGACGTGATCGACCAGGGCGATTATAGTCTTGGCCGGGTGCCGGTGGTGGCGCTGCACATCGCCAAGCCGTTAAATCCGACCGACAGCAGCAGCCAGTCTTGGGTTTACGATTTGGCCCAATTGAATTGGGATTTGTTTAACTTGCGTTCGGAATTGCGCGAATTGTTGCGCTCGCAGACGTTTTCCATGCTGTCGTTTCCGGTGGCGGACGATGCCGAGCGTGAGCGGCTGATGGACATGACCGTCGGCACCGAGAACGCCTTGACCTATAACCCGGCCGGCGGCGGAAAACCTGATTTTATCGCGCCTCCGGCCGATCCGGTCGAGCTGTACATGAAACAAATCGCCGACACGGTAGAGGATATTTACCGGATAGCGAATCTTGAATTTGTCGGCGGCGTACAGCAATCCGGGGTGGCGCTGAGTTTCCACTTCCAGGAGGCTAATAGCGGTTTGCGGGGCATGGCGGAAATGGGCGAAAGCGCCGAAATCCAAATTGCAGCGCTGGTTTATGCCTGGCAAGGCAAAGAATTCAGCGGCAATATTGCCTATGCCAATGATTTTAATCTGTCCGATGTGGCCGGCGCTATTGCCGTTGCGATGGATACCGTCACGCTAGGCATGGGCAGCGAGTTCGATAAGACCATCAAAAAACGCCTGGCCAAGCAGATTTTAGGCAACGATACCGCGCCCAGCACAATGACTGCTATTGACGCCGAGATTGATGCGCAGGGTGATACTTACGGTAACCGGATAGCGCAGCAAGCGGTCGCATGATGATGTTTTATTGCGGGTTAGTTGTGCTTGCCATAGGTGGTTTGGCATTAGTCTACAGAATCGCCGTATTTGTATGGATTGTTTATTGCCAGGAAATAATATTGTGCAGTATTTGCACTGCTCCAATAACCAATTTTGAAAAAGACCTATATCACCATACAGGCACATTGCACGGAGAACTCAACACGCATGTGCATCTTTGCCTGAACTGTCAAAAGGCTATAAATCCGCCCTGCTGTAACTTTGATTTGGCAGTATTGGCAGTAAAAGATGGTGGCAAGATGTTAACGGGTCAGCTGGACGCCCATGAGGACAGCACAACTGGAGAAATATTAATGCCAAAAATGAAAGCGAAATTACAAGTTGGGTTTGTACAAGAACACTTCCATGGGCCTGATGGTGCGAAGTCGATGGAGACATTGTCGATGCATGCAGTTGCAGCATCTAAATATCCTGAAGATGGTAGTGACGAGGATAACACCTACGCGAAATTTAGCCCCGGCGCGAACCTGTCAATCAATATCGCCAATCCAGCGCTATTGGGTCAGTTTAAGGTCGGCGAAAAATATTACGTCGATTTTTCCTTAGCCGAGTGATTTAACACGTCATCACTCGTCAGGGACGAGTGATGATCAACTAGCCGTGATTATGATTAAAAAACCATGAGTAGAGTCATTACTTTTAGAGGTTATGGTGTTGGTGCAGGCGAGATATTTATCATTGTCGATCGCATCACGCATTTTGAGTCAGTCCAGTACAACGGTATAAGCGGAGTCAGAATTGAACTTGATACGGGAAAAACCGTAACTGTCGACAGCTATTGTCATGACGTGAAAAAACAGATTGAGCTAGCTTTAGGGGTTGAAGCATGAACAAGGTAGTCGATCTATCGGTTGTCTCCGATTCTGCATTGCACTATGCGCCGATCGATCTGTTACGCGACGCCATTGCCGATATTGAGAACAATCGCCATGCGTATCAGGGCAAGAAAGCCTTTCTGGTAGTCCTGAATGATGCGGATGACGGTTATTCGTTTGCATGGAAAATAGCCGGTATGCGCAAGCATGAAGCCATTGGCGTATTAGAGGTTGCAAAGACAAGATTATCCGCAGATTTGGCGGGTTTATGACGGAAGAACAAGCAAGAGAAGCGGCGCGGCTGATTAGAAATCTTGATGCTGCACTCAAGTTGAAAGAAAAAATACTTGTGCAATATAGGAATGCTCAGAAAACACAATATAAGAGGCGCAAAAAAAGCGATGTTGATGCTTTAAATCTCTTGGTAAATATTGCTTTGGAGCTGCAAGAAGAGGTCGTTAGACATATTCGGCGCGAAATCGAAGCAATTAAACAATGACTGTGTATACGCAAGAACATCTGGATATATTCCCGATCACGAATATTTGGTTTTTTCAGCTGAGGATGAAGTTGCCGTTTTTACTGCGATCGAGCGGCATTGAATTTGTAATTTAAAAACGGTGCGACTATCAATGGTGCGCCAACACCATTAATAGCCACCTCCGGCAGATAACCCTGCGTTTGGCCAAGGCACCGTGCTGTGCACACAGCGGGCTTAGGTTATCACGCGAATACAAAACTATGGAAATAGTGCGGTGTGGAAACTGCAAAAGAAAACTGGCAGAAGCGGAATATATTCGTCTGTCTATTAAATGCCCGCGATGCGGGGTTATTAATCAATTGAAGGCCGTTGAGCCTCTCATCAGTATGCCTAGAGCATCAAAAGATAAAGAGGTTTTAGATGGTTAATCCTATTATTCCATGGGTCGGCGGAAAAAGACGTTTGGCAAAGCGTATCTTGCCTATGTTTCCTGATCATGAGTGTTATGTTGAACCGTTTGCTGGCGGTGCAGCCTTGTTCTTTATGAAAGAGCAATCCGATGTCGAGGTGTTGAATGACATAAATGGTGATCTGGTAAATCTTTACCGGGTGGTTAAGTATCACCTGGAGGAGTTTGTTCGACAGTTCAAGTGGGCGCTGGTTAGTCGACAGATGTTTACTTGGTTAAAGCTATCTCATACCGATACGCTGACCGATATCCAAAGAGCGGCGCGTTTTTTCTATCTTCAAAAGATGGCGTTCGGCGGTAAGGTGGCTAATCAGACGTTTGGTACAGCTACAACCTCCCGGCCACGCCTAAATTTGCTGCGGATCGAGGAGGAATTATCCGCTGCACATTTGCGCTTATCCAGGGCATATATTGAGCATTTGTCTTGGGATGAGTGTGTTCGCCGTTATGATCGGCCTCATACCTTATTCTACTTAGACCCTCCGTACTGGCAAACCGAAGGTTATGGCGTCGATTTTGGTTTTGAGCAGTATGTAAAGATGGCTGAGTTAGCTCAATCGATCAAAGGAAAAATGATTATCTCTGTTAATGATATTCCAGAGATGCGGCAGGTTTTTGAACCGTTGAAAATGGAGTCCGTCGCTATTAACTATACGATCGGGGGGAGCGGTAAACAAAGTAAAGCGGCAAAGGAATTAATTGTTACTAAATAATGACCGACTACGAACAACTCTACCGCCGCCTGGCCCAGGAAATCCTCAAACGCGACGGCCAGATAACCGCCGACACTAGCGCTTTTATCAAGCAATTTGTAGCAAAATTGCAAGCTGAAGGCTGGCAACTAACAGGCGACGCTGAAGCCGCACTGAATAGCCACTTAAGCGGCATTAATACTGTTATTAAAGACGCCATCGCCAGCGCGGCGGCGGTGGCGTCCGGTTTACCGGTGACCGCTGCCAGTCTGCAATCCGAAACCGTGCTAAAGCTGGCAGAGCAAGCCTTTACGCAAAGCTGGCCGGACGGCTTAACCTTGTCCGACCGAATCTGGCGCTGGCAGCGTGATACCCGTACCGGTGTGCAACAGCAGTTGCAAGCCGGTATCCGCCAAGGCAAAGCCGCCGGTGCTGTTATGTACGACATGCAACGGGCCATCGAGCGCGGCAGTGACCGCTTTAAAATTGTCAGCGATCATAAAGACGATTGGGTGACTGAGTTACATCAGTCGGCTGTTGCGCTGATCCACGATCCCGAAGCAAGAGCCGCCTGGAAAGTCACGGTTGGCGAGGCCGAAGAACGTATTGCGCTGCTGGCAAAGACCGGTTCCCGCACCGCTGCCGAGCAAGTGTTAAAGCAAATCAAGGCCGCGGTCGACAAAGGCTCTGAGGAGTTGGTCGATAAAGCCGTCAAATGGTGGCTGTATGACAAGCAGTTATATAACCTGAAGCGTATTGCCAGGACCGAAATGGCAACGGCCGGACATCAAGCCGTCATTGCCTCGGTCGAGGGCGACGAGTCGATTATCGGTTTCCAGTGGCGCTTATCATCCAGTCATCCGGCTGCGGATATTTGCGATTATTATGCCAACATCGAGATGGGCCTGGGCAAAGGCGTGTTTACCAAAGAAGCCGTGCCGCATCATAAAGCGCATCCGCATTGCATGTGCCTGCTGATCCCCAGAGTGACGCCGATCCAGCAAAAAGGTTCCAAAAACTACGCCGAGTTTATCAATAACGCCACGCCGGAACGGCGCGACCAGTTATTGCCGAATTGGGTTAAAAACCTTAATACGCTGGGTATGCCCCTGGATAGACTGGTCAACGGCAACGGCTTATTGACACGCGCAGCGCTAAAAGAGCAGCTGGGCGAAGAGAAATTTCATGCAGTCAGCGCCCTGGCTCATGCTGCAAGCAACAAAGACTACGGCACTAAAAATCTAACCAAGCATAAAAGTAAGACCGCTAAATTTTTGGATAGTCTGGAGCCGTTGCGGGATCAGCCGGAAGTCGATCGCTTTGTCCGTCAGGTGCTGGATGCCCCCCAGCATGTGGATAGTCGTATGCAGCATTACATCAAGCGGCGCTATCAAGATCAGGTTTGGGATAGATCATTAGCTGACATGGACCTGATGTTTAAACACATCGTGACCGATCCCAACAGTACCATCCACAAAACCGGCACGCGCTATCAAATAAGATCGACAGCCGCCAAGTGGATTGCTATTATCGAACCAACCGGGACGCGCGTCAGCCTGTTTCCCGACCGTAATGACGACTTAGGACAAGCGCTGTGGACGCTAAAATCGCTGCTAGATTAAAAGAAAAGATGACCAACCCGATTGAAGCTTATCGGGAGTATGGTTATTTTCAATTTGCCGATGACGGCGAAGGCGCACGTTTGCGCGAATCGCGGCAACATTTACATGAGCTGGGCCTGGATGACGATAAGGACGTGTTGGAACTTGACGAAATTGTCATCGAAGCGGCCATTGCTAATGATTATGTGAATCCGGATCTGGTCGATGACCAGAATGTGCCTTTGAAAGCCTGGTGGTGGCACTTGGGAAAAATCCGCGCAAAAACCTACCCGGCCGACCGCTTGCCGATGCATTTACAGGCCGTTTACGCCGAAACCCAAAATTAAGCGATTTCAGCGGCGATAGTAATTACACCTATACCAATGCTTAGCAAAAAAAGTTAACGCCCATTTAACGCCCCTTCTCGTCAATATTTTTTGCTATTTATAGTGCCGCTTGAGGCTATTCTTGCAAAAAACTTCTTAGCCCTAAAAAACATCTACTGCGAAGCCCTTCGCATTATTTCCTTTCTCATCGTTCGGTAACCTGTGCAGGAAATTTATTTTATCCACTGCACAGGATTCCGAGCATGTTTAAACCCAAACACTCATTACGCAGCGCCGAGGCCGGTCAAGAAGGTGCCGGCGGTGCATCCCAGCATAACCCTACCGCCACTGTCTCTCCCGCTGCCGGAGCTCCGGCAGCGGGTACGGTTGACGTACAGGCGCAAATCAATACGGCGCTGACTCAACAACAAGCCGACTTCAACGCCAAATTTAAAGAGGCCACGGGTCACAGTGACCTTAAAGCATTTACCGAAGCGCAATTAATACAGCAAGGCAAACTGCAAGAGCTGGCAGACACTCACAAAGCCGGCGAACAAAAATACAAGGGTCTATACGAAAAAGAGGTGATCAGTAATGCTTTGCTGACCGCCGCGCCCGAATCGGTCGCCCCGGTCATTGTTAAAGATTTGCTTGTTAGTCGTGGACAAGTGGACGACAACGGCAACGTGACCATCGACGGCAAGTCGGTCGCCGATGCGGTTAAGAAGTTGCTGGACGACAACCCTTGCCTAGCCAAGGCCCAAGGCGGCACCGGTAGCGGCGCGCCACAAAACGCGGGGCCCTCGGCGAAAAATCCCTGGACTAAAGAGCACTGGAATTTGACCGAGCAAGTCAACCTCAACAAAGAAAACCCAGCCTTAGCCGCGCAATTTAAAGCGGCTGCCGGCCATTAATTAGGAATCGATCATGGCAAAAACTACTATTGCAAACTTATTAAAGCCGGAAAACTGGGAGGCTTATCAGGTCAATCCGACCGCCGTCAAAACCGCCTTATGGGCGAGCGGTATTGTCGCTGCTCTTGCCGACATTACCTTGCCCAGCGGCGGCGGTACTGTCAATTTGCCGTTTTTTGACGATTTGACGGGGGATGAGGAAAATCTGAACGGTACTGATGCGTTGACGGTCGGCAATATTACTGCCGCGAAAGATGTTGCGGCGGTCATCGGCCGAGGCCGCGCCTTTGCTGTCAACGACCTGGCCAAGGCGCTGTCCGGCGCCGACCCGCTCAGAGCCATTATGGAACTGCTCGACAGCTATCAAATGCGTCAATCGCAAAAAGAGTTGATCAATCTCTTAAACGGCGTATTCGCCGCTGCATCGATGTCCGGCAACCTCTCGGATATTTCCGCCGGTGCCTCGGAAGCGGCTCGGGCAATCAATCAAAACACTTTTCTGGATGCTTGCCAATTGCTGGGCGATGCGAAAGACGGCGTGTCGGCGGTAGCTATGCACTCCGCAACTGAAACGTATTTAGCCAAGCAGCAAATGATCGTTTATGAAACCACGGCGGACAAGAGTCAACGGATTGGCCGTTACCAGGACAAACTCGTCATCGTTGACGATGGCTTGCCGGTGGATACGGGGACTTATACCTCGTACATTTTTGGGCCGAGTGCTATTGGTTTTAAACAAGACACTATCGGCGAAGACGACATCGAGACCGACCGCGACATTTTGGCCGGGGACACGGTAGCTACTTACCGCCGCCGCTTTATTTTGCATCCGCGCGGCATTAAGTGGAAGGGCACGCCGGCCGGCGATTTCCCAAGCCGCACCGAGCTGGCGACCGGCACCAACTGGGAACGCGTGTACGAGAACAAGCAAATCCGCATTGTGCAGTTTAAACACAAAATCGCGTAGGTGATGTATGGGATTGACAGCATTTAATCGGCATCGGCGGGAAGCAGGCGGAACAGAAGCAAAGCTTAAGGCTGACCAGGAAGCCGAGGCAGCAGCAAAGCTCAAGGCTGACCAGGAAGCCGAGGCAGCAGCAAAGCTCAGGGCTGACCAGGAAGCCGAGGCAGAAGCAAAGCTCAAGGCTGACCAGGAAGCCGAGGCAGCAGCAAAGCTCAATGCTGACCAAGAAGCCGAGGCAGCAGCAAAGCTCAAGGCCGACCAAGAAGCTGAGGCAGCAGCAAAGCTTAACGCCGACCAGGGAGCCGAGGCAGATGTTTCCGCATCGAAGGAAAAGGCGCCTACTAAAAAAACTAGCGGCAAAAGCTAATGAGCAGCATTACTTTCGACGTCGGTAACGCCCCGTCGGTACTGGCCGCGTTGCGCGATCCGCGCAATGCCCAGCTGGTCGCGAATGCCATGGCAGAGAGCTACACCGATGACACCCTGGATTATATCCAAGCGGGCCGGAGCTTTACCGGCCGCACCGGTCAGTTAGCGCAATCCATCGGCTGGCGGCCTGCCGGTAACGGCACTGCCGAGGTGTATGCCAATGCGGCGTATGCAAGATTTGTCGAAAAAGGCACTCAGCCGCATGTGATTAGGCCTCGCAATCGCCAGGCATTGCGCTTTCCGGTCAGTGGCGGCGGTTTTGGCTTTGCCAGGGTGATTAACCATCCGGGCAGCCGCGCACGTCCATACTTTTTTGCCGACCAGGATAACCGCGCCCAGCACATGCAAGCCGCCGCCCTGTCGGTTTTAGCGAGGATTATTGCCAATGGCCAGTAAATACGCACAAGTTGACGATTGCAAGGACCCCGCCGTAACGGTCAGCCAGGAAAATCTGGACGAGGCGGATACGTATGTGGACGGAGTGCTCTGGGCGCGCGGTATTAATCCTATTAATGTCACGTTACCTAATGCGCAACTGAAAGCCCTGGCAGTTACCTGGGCGACGCGTTTGGCGTGTATTCACGGCTCGATGGGTGAGAATTCGCCGTTGAAAGATAAAGCCAAAGAGTATCTGAAGAACGCAGAAACGCTGGAAGGTCAAATAACGCGTGAGTCGCTGGGTCTGGACGACACGACGACGGGTGCCAGCAGTTACGGCACGGTAAAACTGGGCCGCGGCTGATGGCTTTAGATGCGCTGTTTGATCTGCGTAACAGTATCCGGCGCGATGTGCCGCTAGAAGAATTTTTTATCGCTCATTACGGCAAGCCGGCCAAGCACATCGTCGGCTACAAGCGCAGCCCAAACGCTAACGATTATCCGTGCCTTTGCTATGTGCCGGTTAAGACCAAAAAACAGAGCCTCGACCGAAGCGAGTTGATTAGCGTGATTATCGGCATCAAGAACGAAGAGATTGTCGACGATGTGATGATCGGGCATTTGCGTGTCGCGCAGGCGGCAGAACTGCTGGAACCCATTATCGAGTCCGGGCGGGTTGGTCCTAAGACCCTCATTTTTGACGATTACGAAATATTTCCGGATATGGGTGAGCGGCACCCCTTTTATGAAACCGAATTAGTTTTGAAATTAGCACGGAGACAGTAATGACCTTTGAAGAATATAAACAAACCGGCCGGTCAGGCTGGTATTGCGCCGAGCGGGACGAATATTTTCTGGACGGTGAAACACCGCCTATTGATAAGCCTGTTAAGACCAAAGCCG
Source organism: uncultured Methylobacter sp. (assembly GCA_964547705.1). GTDB lineage: Bacteria > Pseudomonadota > Gammaproteobacteria > Methylococcales > Methylomonadaceae > Methylobacter_A. Next base: position 26,328 of record CAZJOY010000004.1, read on the forward strand.
CCGCCGAGGTTGCAATCGCCCCGGCGCCGGAACCCGAATTAAAACCAGAACCCGAAGCGGCGCTGAAAACCAAAGGAGCCAAGAACAATGCCAACTAAGCCAAGACTTGAATCTAAGCAATTTATCCTGGTACAACCCGAATCGACTCCGGGCCTTGCCGGGGCGTTGGAAACGGCAACCGGCCTTTATGTCGAAACACTGAAGGTAGAGCCGCTAAAAGCCAAAACCGTTGACCGCAACCCGATCCGTCCTTTCATGGGCGGTAACGTCAAAGTGGTGGTAAGTTTTGACGCGCAGATCGACATCGATATTGCTATTGCAATTGGCGGTGACACGGAAGGCGTGCCAACGCCTGGCGCAATACCCGCGTATGATCCGCTGGTGCGCGGTTGCGGCATGGCGAGGACAGTCTCGGCCACGGCTATTTCCGGCACCGCCCAAGGCGGCACGTTGAATCTGCTGAAACTGGCGGCCGGCGCCTCGGCGACGGATGACGCTTACGCGGGCTTATCGACGCGCGTCACCTTTGCATCCGGCACCGCGCAAGCGCCGGGCTCTGCGGATAAAGCGCTGGTCAAATTAGCGGCGACCGATGCGGAGCATAGCGACACCTTACAAGCCGGATCGACAGCGTCCGCGCTCAATTTTGCGGCCAGCGCCTCGGAGGAAGACGATTATTATGTCGGCATGACCGTGGTGGTGGCGGGCGAATCATCGGTAATCAGCGCTTACGTCGGCGCGACTAAGATCGCCACGTTAACCACGCCGCTGGCGGGAGCGCCGGGACTGGTCGCGTACACAGTGCAACATGTCGATGATTATTATGTCGGCATGCAGGCGCGGGTCGAGCATTTTGCCGGCACGATTGTCAGCGCCGGTTTCTCGGTTTCAACTGTTGAAGAAATTTATCTGCCGCTGGGCGTGGTCGGCGCTAATAACGTGCAAGGCTGCGATATTGAGATTACTACCGGCGCGGCGGCTCCGGAACTGCGCAAGATTGTCCTATACGACGTCGGCACGGGCCGGGCCATACTACAGACACCAATCGGCACAGCGCCGACCAATGCTAGCACCTTTGTTGTCTCCGAGCAGCGCGATGTCATTGCCTGCAACGGCACGACGCGCCTGCTGACGCTAAAATCGCCGCTTAAATTCGCGACCACGGCGGCTACCTTGTATACGCTGACGGTTGATAGGTTAATTTACGCCTACAATGGCTCGACAAAAAACGCCTCGATTACGCCTGCTCTGCCACGCCGGCCGACCGCGACGACTACCTACCGCATTGGAGCTTACGTTAAGTATGCGCCGGTGTCGGATAACCACCTCAGCAACACGTTTTACTATTTCGATGACGGCGCGCTGCATTCCTTTACTTATGCTCGAGGGAATATCTCGTGGGACTATTCTTCAGCGGCCATCGGGTTGATGAAATGTAGCTACCAGGGATTAGTTGATCGCTACGAAGATGCGGCTTTCCCGGCGTTTGATTTAAAAGCCTGGGTTGAGCCGTTGCCGGTCAATTACGCTAATACCAAACACCTGATTTTGCTCGGCTACCAAGATGCAGTCGCGAACAAGATCAGTATCGATATGGGTAATGAGCTGGTGCATAGCAATGATATTGGCGACGAGAGTGTCTATATCAAGGATCGTAAAGCGAAAGGCTCGATCATGATCCGCTCGCCGCTGCAATCCGAGTTCGACATTTATTCGGCAGTGCGCAATGCGGTGACCGGCCCGCTGTTGTTTACGCACGGGCCGATCGGTAATCAGGCCGCGATGTTTATGAAAAACGTGCAACTGCTTAACCCAAGTAGATCGGAAAAAGACGGCATCAAGCAGACGACGTTGGAACTCAACGTGCCGCCCCACAGCAGCGGCAACAACGAAGTTGTTTTTATTTTGCAGTAACCCTTTTTAAAACTGGAGATAGTCATGGCATTAGTTATCGATACTACCGACTCGCAATTAGCGAGCACGAAAAAAACACGCATTGTACGGATTACGCCAAAAGAGGTCGGCGAAAAAGAAAAAATCATTACTCACCAGCTCGATGTCGGTTTCGAGATTATCGACCGCGATACCTGGCAAAAAATGACCGACAGGACCTCTGAGCTGGCGCGAAAATATATAAGGGCGCAAAAAGATAAGGATTATCAAATGCCGGAAGATGAGATGGAGGAGTTTTTAATCCCGACGTATAAGATCGCCGAACCTTATATCGTATCGCTCAACCCACTGGTCGACCAAAATAACCAACCTATCCAACTGACCGATGCAATAAAAATCTCCTTGCTAAAAGAGCCATGGTTGCAGGCTGATATCGGCGATGCATTTTTAGCGGCGCAACGCAGTCTAACTGTAGCGGACATAAAAAAGGAGCGCGCAAAAAACTCATAGCGGCCGGTTATTACTATGTGATGCAGACGCCTAAAAAGTCCGCATCATCCACAGCAACTGAGCCGCAAAAAATGACCGCTGCCGAGTTCTTCGGCGTACCGGAGTTGCCGGTTTCGGTCGCTCCCAGGGAAGAAACAGACCGGCCGGATTGGTATCAGGAATATTTGAGCGGCGATGCGCTCTCCAAGGATTTTCCTATTCCGGCTGAGTATTGGCCGGCCGTGGAGATTTTCCTGTTCTGCTAATTCCAGTGGCGCCACGGTTTTAACGGCATTGAGGGACTGGATTACGCGGCCATCATGCCAATCATTGCGTTAAGGCATCCGCGCAAATCCAAGCAACTTGAAATATTAGACGACATTAACGCGCTGGAATACGGCGTTATGACAGCAGTCCACGAACTGCGTAAAGAAGCCAACGATAAAGCAGAAGCCGAAAGAGCTAAGAACAGCAAATGACCGATTTAACGTTAGGGTTACGCATTAGAGTTAATGACGACGGCAGCGTACAGGTCCTTAATCAGACTGGCGCCGGGCTGGATCGCGTCTCTAATTCGGCTTCCCGCGCTAACCAGCATGTTAACTCGTTGGCTCGCACCGTGACAGCCGCCGCTGCCAGTTTGGCGGCCGGTTTTTCGATGAGCAAAATCATCGACGAAATCGGCAGCTTTGAAAGCAAAATGATCAACGTGAAAGCGTTGACCGTGGCTAACGTGGCTGACATGAAAGCGATGGAGACGCAAGCGCGTGAACTGGGCGCAACGACCGCATTTTCCGCACAGCAGGCCGCCGAAGCGCAAGGCGTATTGGCATCAGCCGGACTCAAAACCAACGAAATTTTATCCGCCACCCCGCAGGTTCTGAATTTAGCGTCGGCGGGTAGCTTGGATTTGGCCCGTGCGGCAGAAATAGCCACCGGCACAATGAAAGGCATGGGCTTGGCGTTGACAGACTTGCCGCATATCAACGATGTCTTGGCTAAAACAGCGGCCGAGACCTCCACGAATGTCGGCGAGATTGGCGCAGCTATGCAAAATATTGCGCCATTGGCCCAGGCATTTGGCATATCCATCGAGGACATCAGCGCCAGCATTGGCATCCTGGCAAACAATCAGATCAAGGGTAGCGAAGCCGGTAATAACATGAAGTCGATGTTGGTCGCGCTTGGCCAGGAGACGAAAGAAAAAACCGAGCTGCTGGCCCAGCACGGGCTTGCGTATGCCGATTTAAACGTACAAGTAAAGGGCTATTTACCGGTCTTAGAAACCCTCAAAAAAGCCAATCTATCCGGCGCTGAAGCGCTCACATTGTTCGGCGCTGACGCCGCAGCGGCCTCATTAATCCTGACGCGCAGTGTCAGTGAAGTGGATAAGCTGACGGAAGCGCTAAAAAAATCTAAAGGCGCTGCTGATGCAGCGGCCGCTATTCTGAATAGTGGATTGAAAAAAGAATTGGATGCTTTACTCGGTACAGTATCGGAGGGCATATTGCAGCTTGGCGATGCCGGACTAAAGGGCGCTTTATCTAGCATTATCACCACGGCGACCGGCGTTATCTCGATCTATGAAGGCATGGGGGGTAAGTTTTCCGAATCGAACAACCTGACTAAAGAACAATATGGTCATTTAAAAAATGTTGCTGATGAATTAAAAACCGTTGCCGGAGCGGCCAGTGGCATTGCAGTTTTGACAGGCGCTATTTGGGCGGCCGATGTGGCGATGGCGGCATTTAACGCCACGACCCGGCTAAATCCTTTGCTGGCGATTGCCGGCTTAGCGGCTGCGGGTATTGGCGCGGTAATAAGTAAAATCGATACAGCCAAGCAGGCGCATGAAGACTTCATGAAATCGGCTACCTCGCTGGAAGAAGCAAATTTAAAAGTAAAACAGCAAATAGCAAACGTTAATAAATTAGTGCCTGTCGGCACGCCGGGCTATAGCCAGAAGATTTTACAAGAGCAGCATGATACTGCTATGGCAGAGCTTAAGGTGCTGGTTGATCAGCGCAATGCTCTGGAAGAAAAGGCTAATGCTGTCAATACCGCTACAGAAGCCGATAAAAAAAGCACTGCGGTAACGGTGGCGCATACGACTCACCAAGCAGCGTCGGCCGAGGCCACTAAAAAAGCAGCCGGTGAAGCAAAGAAAGCCGCCGATGCTGAAAAATCGCGGCAAGACTCCGTTATCGCCACGCTTAATGCCTTGCAATCAGAAATCGAAGTTAACCGTCTGGCCGAAAATGAGCGTGCGCGGGAAACAGAGCGCAGATCGGCTATAGCTAAAGCCATCGGCGACGAAATACCGCTGATCGAGGGGCTGGTAAAAACAAAATATGCCGAGCTTGAGGTTCAAAAGCTGCTGGATGCGGGAATCATGGCCGGTAAATCCGCCATGGATGCCGAACTCGATCGATACGACAAGCTGACGATGTCGGCGGAGGAATATCTTTACACGCAATTGCTGTTAAAAGGCGTTAGTCCAGGAACGGCCGTTGAAACGGTATCTTTCGCGAGCGTTAATGATGGTTTGGAGGCTCAGAAAAAAGCTATCGAAGCGGCGCGTGATCGCATGGCCGATTACGATAAGATCATCAAACAGGTCAATGAGAGTACAGCTCAACTGAGCGCGACTAATTCAGCGGTTTTTGATGGCGCTTTAGGTGGCATTAATACCGTAGTCGGTGCATTGCAAAATATGACCAACTCGCTCAAGTCAACAGTTAAGCAGCAAGAGTTGTTAAATACGGCTTATGCTAACGAAAAGTCAGACATCAATAAGCTAAAGTTGGATGATAGGCAAAAATACACGCTAATGCTGGGCGTTGAAGCTGATTATCTGAAGGCTAACAAAAAACTTGATAACGATAAAACCAACGAATCGTTATCGGGGATGCGGCAAGTCATCGGCGCTACTGCGCAAATGTTTGATCAAAAAAGCAGCAGAGCAAAAGCGTTGCATAATTTAGAGATGGGCATTGCCGTTGCGCAGATGGCAATGCAGGGTGTGCAGATGGTTAAAGATGTAGCCGCCACGGCAGTGAGTATGGCCGCCGGTGCAGCTAAGTTTTTTGCACAGTCCGGTTGGGCTGGTTTTGCCGGTGTTGCTGCAATGGGTGTGGTGATGGCCGGCTTAGGTTATGCTGCTTTTAGTGGCGACGGGGCTGGTTCTCCAGGACCACAAGGATTATCTCCCGATACGGGTACTGTACTGGGCGATTCGTCCGCTAAGTCGCAATCGATCGATAAAACCTATCAGTTACTAAAAGACATTCAGGCCCAAAACTATCCGGTTCTTAAGTCAATCGATAAAGGCATATCCGATCTGCATTATGGCATCACTGATGTAATTACCCGCTTATATCAAGCAGGCGGATTAACTCCAGTTAATGCGCCTGCAACTACAATGACGGGTATTCTACCGGTTTTAAATAGTATTGATCCAGGTCATATCCTTCGAGATATAGACCCTATAGGCGCGGCTATTATGGGTGCATTATTTGGCGGCAAACAGAGTAGCACTGTCGTTTCGCAAGGGATTGCGATCGATCCAACCACACTCAATGACATCATCAATAAAAAAAATCTGAATGCGCGTCAATTCGCGCAAATCGAAACAAAAACGGATGGCGGCTGGTTTGGATCGGATAGTTTTAGCTTCAGCAATCAATACAGCGAACTGGACAGTAAAACTCAAAAAGCGCTGAATAGTGTATTTAAAAGCATGGGCGATACCATGCTGGGGTTGGCCGATAATTTGGGTTTGGGTTTATCCGATCGGGTTAAAGACTACGTCATCCCATCGCTGATGATCAATTTGCAAGGCCTAAATGGCGAAGATGCTGCTAAAAAGTTATCGGGAATACTATCGACTACTTTAGATACGATGTCCGATGACATTTTTGGCAAAATTACAGGCGATTATCAAAAACTCGGCGAAGGCATGCTTGAGACGACCACCAGGGTAGTCACTCAAGTCGCCATAGTTAATGATGCCTTGTCTTCTATTGGCAGTAAGCTATCTGGCGATATGGTAAGTCAATTAAAGGTTGCTGATGATACCGTTTATAAGTTTGGTGGAGGTTGGCAAGTATTTCAAAAAAACTTTGAATCGGGATTTGATAAGTTCGCGTCCCCCGAAGCCAAGCAAGACAGGCTTTTAGGGCAAATAAAATCACAGTTTGACGGCATATTCACGGCTGATCAGATCAGTACGCTTACTAAATCAAGGGAGGAATACGGCAAGTTATTTGCCGCATTAGATCAAACCAATCCTTTATATGCGCAGCAAGTCGCCTCAATGGTTAATCTCGCTGAAAAATCAGATAATTACTATAAAGGTGTTGAAGAGTCGGCGTCTAAAACCAGGGCGCTGCAAATCAGTCTGCTTGATGCCCAGGGGCATGCCGAAGAAGCTTTGTTTATGACCCGGCAAGACGCTTTAAAAGGTATGTCCGACTACGACGCTGGCATCCAGGCTGAAATATATGCATTGGAAGACGCGGCAAAATTAAGGAAATTAGAGATTGATTTGCTGACGGCCCAGGGCAATGCCGGCGAGGCTTTAGTTCGCACGAGACAGGAGCAGTTGCGATCTTTGACGAATGAAGAGCAGGTTATTCAAAAAGCCATTTACCATGAGCAAGATTTAGCCAAAACCAGAAGCATGACCGCCGAGCTTTTAACGGCCGAAAGCAAAGTGCGTGGCGATGAAAGCAAAGCCTTGCAAGTGACGAAGTTAAGCCGGGAGCAAGAATTAAAAGCCACCGATGCGCTGTTAGTGGCACTCAAGCAGCAAATCTATATTACCAACGACTTGGCCGCCGCCACCGATAAGCTCTATGCGACGATGAAAAAGAGCGTAGAGCTTAATGTCCAGCTGCAAAATGAATTAGGCAATACTTACGCCGCGGAGCAACTATCCCGCACTCAAACTCTGGCTGATATGACGACCGAGTTGAATAACTCTAAAGCGATTGTGGCCGATGCGGTCTCTAATTTGACCACTGCAACGGATAAGCTCAGTTCGGTAACCCAAACCCTGGGCATTTCTCAAGCCGCGACCGGCAATTATGCTAATTTTACCGATGCCCAAATCAAGCAATATATCAATGACAATGGCTTAAAAACGGTTGATGAATTAATAGCGGCAGCGAATAAGTACAACGTTAACCCATTACAGGTTGGATCACTTTACGGCTTGGATGCCGGGGCCACCGCGAAAGAAGTGCAAAATGCATCGACTCAGCTCAATCCTGCTCCGTACAACACTTTCAGCGCGGATGAGATACGACAGTATGTCGCCGACAATGGCTTAACCACCGTTGCGCAGGTTTTTGAAGCCGCTAAGAGTTTTAATCTTGATCCTTACGCCGTCGGCGCGGCCTACGGTTTTGATAAAGAAAAAACCACTGGCGCTTTAAAAGAGGCCGGTATTAATCTGGTCGATATTCCCGGCTTTACCGACTTATTGGCCAATCAAAAGGATTTAACGACGCATGTGGGGCTGTTAACCAACGTTGCAGATAGGGGGACTAAGGACATTGCCACGCAGCAAAGTAACATAGACACTCAAAGCGCAATCTATGCCGCTAAGGATGCAAAGATAAAACAAGGCTTGGACATTGAGCTGATGAGCGCTCAAGGTCGGGCTTATGATGCCCTGGCTGCAAGCCGTCAAAACGAATTGAAGGCATTAAGCCCGGCTAATCAGGAACTGAAAAAACAGATTTACACGCTCCAGGATGCTGCTAAATCCCGAGGTTTTGAAATCGAGTTGCTGAATGCTCAAGGTTTATCGTATCAAGCATTACTCAAGACAAGAGAGGATGATATTAAAGGCTTGAGTGATAGTGACGCGGCCATCAAGAGAAGCACTTATGCGGCTCAAGACGCGGCCAAGACCCGAGGTTTTGAAATCGAGTTGCTGAATGCTCAAGGTTTATCGTATCAAGCATTACTCAAGACAAGAGAGGATGATATTAAAGGCTTGAGTGATAGTGACGCGGCCATCAAGAGAAGCACTTATGCGGCTCAAGACGCGGCCAAGACACGGGGTTTGGAAATCGAGTTGTTGAATCTATCCGGAGATAGCGTTAAAGCGCTGGCCATGACCCGGGAAGACGAGTTGCAAGGATTAAGCTCGACCGATCAGGCCCTCAAAAAACACATTTACACGTTGCAGGATTTTGCGATGGCATTGGATAAGGCTAAGACGACTACTGGAACAGCCCTGTCGGTGTTGCAAAAATCCGTCGAGGCAGAGCGCAAGACCATCACTGACACTTACAACGCCGGCGTTAAAAACACTCAGGACGCAATCGACCAGCTGACAAAATCGACGGATAAATTGAAAGGGCTGTCGTCGTCTTTGAAGGGCTATTTGGATAAGTTGGCCGTGCCCGGTAACGAAGCATTTGATAGGTCTTTTGCACAAGCGCAAATAGCCGGCGCGATCCAGTTGGCCAAAACGGCCGGTGTCGGTGCCATTACCAACCAGGATGCGCTGGTTAAGGCGATCGACGTCCTTGGTCGGCCAAGCGATAATCTATTCGGCAGCGCCGTCGACTTTGAGCGCGATATTTACAAGACTGCAATTTCCGTTGCCGAGCTGTCGGCATTGACCGATGTTGGTTTAAACGTCGATGAAAAGCAGCTTAAAGCCCTGCAAACCAGCCTCGACAACGATAAAAAGCTGTACGAAGGCGAAATGACCCGGCTCGACGACGTGGTGGCCCACGCCGCCGCGCAGATCGACGCGATTAACGGCACGACTATCGCTGTGATGAGTGTCAGAGACGCGATCGCAAATTTGGGTACAGCCGTAGCGGTTCAACAAGCTGTACAAGCGAGTCAGCAGATTGCCGCTAGCGATGCGGCGTTATCGGCTGGGGCGACGTCGGGCAGTTATACGACGACGGAAATGTATGATCCGACCACGGGCATTACCACCGTAACATCGGGCGGCTGGTCTGCTGACCGTATTCCTGGATTTGCAACGGGTGGGCAGCATGATGGCGGCTGGCGGATCGTCGGCGAAAACGGCCCCGAGTTGGAATATACCGGGCCAAGCCGCATTTTCAGTAATCCTCAGTCGCAATCGTTGCTGGATAACGGTGACCTCGTCGCAGAGATCAAAGAGCTGCGAGCCGTGATTGCCCGGCAGGCAGAGGTTCTTAACCAGATCAAGCAAAGCACCGCCAATACGGCAACCAACACACAAAAAACCGCCGATGTATTGGATAACAATACCGCCGGCGGCGGGCCGATGTTGGTCAAGGCGGTATCGTAATGCCGCTCAGCGTCATAGTGCCTACGCCGATTACGGATACTGTACTGATTAGTAGTACAGCGCCCGAGACCGATTACCCGGCTTACAACACCGGCACCACTTACGCGGTTGGCGATAAATGCATTAGCACGACTACGCACCGTATTTATGAAAACTTGCGTGCCGGTAATTTAAACAACGATCCGACGCTCATTGCCAATAGGAGTGGAGCGACGCCGTGGTGGCAGGATATCGATCCAACCAATAAACATGCCATGTTTGACGGCGAGGTCAATACTCAAACGGTCATTGCATCGCCATTAACGGTAGTGCTGCGGCCCGGTCATTTCGACAGTTTGTTCTTGGCCGGCATCGAGGCGGAAGAATTGACCATCACGGTTACCGATGCGCCGGGCGGCACGGTGGTCTACAGCCTGACGGATATCCTGGAAGATTCACAGCCCGATGATTATTGGTCTTGGTGCTGGGCTCCTTTTAAACCGCAAACCGATTTTATTGCGAGCGATATTCCGCCGTATCACACGGCGGAAATCACGGTAACGTTGTCCAGTTCCAGCGGCGACGTCAAATGCGGCATTTTATCGCTCGGCCTATTGCGGCAATTGGGCGATACCCAATACGGCGCCAAAGCCGAACCGAAAACGTATAGCTATATCGACACCGATGGTTTCGGCCGGACCAAGATTAAACGACGGCACTCGGCGAAAAGCATGGAAGGCAGTGCGATGTTGTCGCTGGATGAAGCCGATAGCGTGTTGGCTATTATTACCGACATGCTGGATGTGCCGGCGCCGTGTATTGGCACCGACTTGCCGAAGTACGGCGGCTTGCGGGCATATGGCTTAATCAGCGGCAGTATCTCCTACGATGCGCCGGAAGACTGCACCCTTAATTTTACTGTGAAAGGAATGATTTAATGGCCCGAACACCCCCACCACCGGTAACCCCTTTTTCGGGAGAGGCACCGGTTCGGCACCAGCGAGCTACATTTTCCCTGAGGATTGATGCTTTTGTAACCTGGCTTTATACGGGCGTTGGCGAAGTAGTCGCGGTTGTTACGAACTGTTATGAGAATGCTGTTGATGCCTATCAAAGTGCTGTTGCAGCGGCGCAAAGCGCAGCCAGTGCGGCCGAGCAAGCTGACTTGGCGGCAACTAACGGCGCCGAGCAGGTTGCGTTGGCCACTGCGCAAGTCAATCTTGCAATTGCACAAGCAGGCGTCGCTGCAATGAGCGCTGCATCAGCAGTTAATGCTCCCGGAACCAGCGCGACTAGCACTACCAGCATGACCATCGACGAAACAGCGCAGTCCTTGATTATCCAAGCCGGTAAAGACTTTGTTATTGGCCAGTTCGTTGTTCTTTCAGTCACGTCTGACCCGATCAATTACATGGTCGGCCAAATCACCGATTACAACAGCAGTACCGGTGCTATGGCCGTGCGGATAACTCATGCCGATGGTAGCGGCACGCATGCCAATTGGAGCGTGGCTTTAGGGCCGCTGCCGGTAAAAAACAACATCAACAGCAAAATCTTTTTTAATGGAGCAGTCTAAATGTCCGGAATCTTGGGTCAGGCCGATTTATCGGCCAATACATTAACGGAGTTATTTACCGTGCCTACTGCTAAGGTCGACACGTTTAGCGTCAATTTTTGCAATCGAGGCAATGTGGCGGCGACGATCAGGCTAGCGATCGCGACGACAGCGACGCCGGGTAATGATGAGTGGTTTATTTATGACGCTATTGTCGAGGCCAAGGGGTCTCTGGAGCGGACGGGTCTAGTAGCGCAAGCCGCGCGAAAAATAATGGTATTGTCTAGCGTCGCCAATGTCGCCGCAATCGCCTATGGGTTCGAGGAGTAAATATGGGCACACATATCATTAGCTATAGCCAATCATCCGCTCAGGTTATCAATGGCTTAGCAGGTCAGGCTATTACAGCAGGCGATCTATTAAGCAATGCCGAAACGGGGTATTTAACGGTCGCATCGGATAAGCTGGGCCTTGCGTTCGAAAATAATATTACTCAAGGACCCGTCGCGATTAAAGCAATTGCTAATTTGGAATCGGCCTCCAATCATGACTACGGCATGAATGCTATACGTCGTATGGCGGCGCTGGACAACGGAAATATTGCTGTTGTGTATTCAGGCAATGGCACTAACGATTCTTACAATCTGAATCTCCGCATTTTATCGCCGCTGGGCGGCGATGTGGTCGCTAAATCAACATTGACGACTGACACTTGTTATGCGTATCGCTGCCTTAAGCTGAATAGCAGTAAATTCTTGGTTGCCTGGATCACTGGTGCGGCGGCGTTGCGGTTCATAGTGTTCAATAACGATGGGAGCGTTGCAGTAGCGGCTGTTACTGTAGCTACGCTGGGTAGTTCGTCGTCATCTCATTGGAATATCGGTCTGCTGGCATCGGGTCAAATAGTATTGGCCTATTACAAATCAGGCGGCAATTGTTGTTTCTCGCGCTATGCCGTTGATGGCGTGTTGCAGGGCAGCGAAACCATTATCGAAGCTGCGGCTAATCCGCTGTATTTTGCTGTACTAGGCTGTAGCAGTGGTGATTTTGTCGTTACATATTTTCGAGGGGCGGCAACGACCGCGCATAAACTGGCTCGCTATACCGGTGCCGGTGTCATTGTGGGCGCGGTTGTCACGGTCGTGACGGGCGGTAGTATACTAACTAGCGGCGATCATACTAACGGTTTGATTGATTTAGTGTCAGGTAATGTGGTGTATGCCGCGGCCAGTGCCTCTAGCTCTAATATTACCGTATTTATTTATTCGTCCAGCAACGTCTTGATCAAATCGATTGACTTAACTTCGTCAATCATTGCTGTCGAAGTGCCTCAACTCATACCTTTAAATGGCGGAGGCTTTGCAGTCATCGGTCGGTATGGCGCAAAAACAAACCTGTTGACGTTCGACGCCAGTGGCAATGGCATTATGCCGGCAACGCCGATAGGTGGGGATGGAGCGTATAGCGCTACATCGGCCGGTAGCGGCGTAACGGCGTTCAGTATGGGAGCGGCTGGGTTTGTTGTACTGCGAGCGGGGACTAACGGTACTAACTACGATGTGCGTTTATTTACTGTGTCACCGGTTGGTACGTTAACGGGCAGTGAATTAGTGCTGAAAGCCAGTGACGCTACCGCAATATACACCACATCGGCTGTATTGTTGCCTAACGGCGTATTGGCAGTGGCTTACAAAGGCGATACCGGCACGTCATTATTACGCTTTGGCGTTTATAACGTTATCCGCCGATCCATCATTGGCGTAGCGGCTGAATCAGTCGCCGCGAATACTGTCGTCCGTGCGCTAACAAACGGCACGATCCCCATTAATCAATCATTTGGCGTTGGTGCCAATTTTGACAACACGGCTACAGTCATACCGGGGGCGAAAGGTTCAGTGGTCGGTAATACGGCCATTTTGAGGGGCACTAAATGAATAAATTAATGTTGGGTGATAATTTGATTGCTGAGTCTAGCACTGACATTCGATATAACGATCAACAATCAGGTTGGGAGGTGGACGGCGTTATCTACGCTGATGCTGCACGTGAGATGACAGTGATGATAGATCGGGTTGTGAGTGTGACGGCGTTTAAATTGTTGTTTACCAGTCCTGAGCGGATAGCCGTCTATGGTGCTCGTGCTACCGATGCGGCCATCGACGATTTTCTGCGCATTTTGGATGATCCTCGCACTGAGGAGGTCCATTTGGGGCTTTCTTCCGTGCAGGCTATGCTGGATTATTTGACGTCTAAATCGTTGTTGGACGCAGGGCGTAAGGCTCAAATTATAGATGGAGCAGTTCTGTGACGTTACAGAGCAGATTCAAACAGTTTTTAATTGCTATCGATCAAACGGGGAACTGTTTAATCAGTTTGGCGATTGGTGGTGGATGGGCCGATGAAACCTGGTCCGCGAGATGTTGGCGCGAGCGGCGTCAGTTATGGATTGGGTTTCTTGATTTGTTCCAGCGCGATCATTGCCGGCTTGCGTTCGAGTCTGAGCGCCAACGCATGCAATCGCCGCCGGAAGAAAGATAGTGTTCTTGCACTATATGTAATTAAGTACAAAATAGCGCAATCTGTTTTAACGTCAAATATCTCACAATAATCACGTCAAATATCGCGCCGCGCTACACTATTCCCGCTGAAAGCTCCGGTGCTCGGCGCGGCAAACGGGATCCAATCCGTGCCACTGTTAGTTCCTGTTGCTGAATGGAGATAGTTTAACAGTGGGAATGTTCTTAAATAGCAGAGAATTGCTCTAGTCGAATATAGCGAGATAGATTACTTTTCCAACCCGGTACACCAGGCGAACATTTATCCCCAGTCTAATAATGAGTTTCATACATAATTTCTTGTATTACTCAGCAAGTCGATTGTTGATGATTCAGCAATCAATGCTGAATAGCTGCACTCATACCTACACTTTATTCGCAATAACGTTAGCTTCCATGCACACAAAAAGTGATTGCTCAGTGAAACCGTCAAAGTAAACTCCGATCATCCCGTTACTGTCTGTTACGACATAGCCAATAAAAATTGCCACATTTTATTTCTGGCTCGATAAATGCTTTAGCTGGTGGAACTGAATTTTACCGCTCTTGCTGCGTGGGTTACTTCACCCAATATTAAAACCAGGCCTGCGTTTCAGTGACCAACTTGACAGATAACAGAGATTCTATTTATGGCCGATGATTTAACACGCCTCAGCGCGAACGAACTGCTCCTGCTTTATAGGAACAAAACAGTCTCACCCGTAGAAGCAACTCAAGCATTGCTGGCGCGTATCGCTACCTTGCAACCACATTTTAATGCTTACCGTTCAGTCGATGGCGATGCGGCGCTGGCTCAGGCGAAAGCTTCGGAGGCCCGCTGGCAACAAGGCTTGCCGCAAGGTTTGCTTGACGGGGTTCCGGTGGGATTTAAGGACTTGTTAAATGTGCAAGGTTTTCCTACCCGTAAAGGCAGTCTAGCCACAGCAGACAAGGTGCAAACCGAAGATTGCCCGGCTGCTGCGCGGTTACGGGAATCAGGCGCGATTCTGTTGGGCAAAACGCAAACGGCCGAATTCGGTTGGAAAGGTCTTACCGAAACGAAGTTGGCCGGTGTTACTCCCAATGCCTGGGATCGCCAATACGCTAGCGGCGGCAGCAGCGGCGGCGCGGCGGTATCAACAGCGCTGGGTTTAGGGCCATTACACGTCGGAACGGATGGCGGCGGTTCGATTCGTCAGCCGGCTTCGGTGAACGGAGTATTTGGCTTTAAACCCAGCTATGGACGCGTGGCAGGTTACCCTGCCGCGCACAACGGCACCTTATTCCATATCGGCCCAATTACCCGTACTGTAACGGATGCCGCTTTGTTGCTCAATGTGATTGCCGCGCCGGACGTGCGCGATTGGACCAGTCTGCCCAGCGATGGCCGAGACTGGACGTTGAACCTGAATGAAGGCATAAAAGGTCTGCGCATCGCTTACAGCCGAACCTTGGGCTACTTAAAAGTTGATTCCGGTATCTCGGCTATTATCGATCGGGCCGTCGCCAAGTTGACCGAGTTGGGCGCAATTGTCGAGGAGGTTGACCCAGGTTTTGCCAATCCGGCGCCTATCCTGGAAGCATTGGCCGCTGAACGGGCTATCCGCTTGCGGCACGACATCGGGGATGCCGGAATCGCATTGCTGGACCCCAGTATTCGCGCTTCACTCGAAAAAGCCGAACGGCACACATTGACAGAAGTGGTTGAAGCCAATCAACGCCGGGGGGAACTGGCTGCGCTGATGCGCCGCTTTCACCAACGCTATGACCTGCTGGTCACGCCCGTCACTTCGCAACCTGTTCCTCACCTGGGCAAAGCCCCGGAAGCTCCTTTTCTATCGCCGTTTAATCTTACCCAGCAACCCGCGGCATCGGTTCCGGCCGGTTTTGACATCAACGGTTTGCCGGTCGGTTTGCATATCGTTGCTGCGCAATATAACGATGCATTGGTGCTGCGTGCTGCGCGAGCATTTGAAAATATCCAACCGTTTCCGGCTTTGCATCTGAGTTCATTGCGCGAGCGAGCTCCAGCATGGGGGCTAGCTTGACACTACAAACCCATACCCGCACCGTTGATGTGCTCGTCATCGGCGGCGGCACAGCTGGCCCTATGGCTGCCGTTAAAGCTAAAGAAGCTAATCCGGAGCTAAAAGTGTTGCTGCTGGAAAAAGCCAACGTCAAGCGTAGCGGTGCAATCTCCATGGGCATGGATGGGTTGAACAATGCAGTGATTCCGGGGCACGCAACCCCGGAGCAGTATGTAAAGGAAATCACTATCGCCAACGATGGCATCGTTAACCAGAAAACCGTCATGGCTTACGCGCAAAATAGCTTCCCGATGATCGAAGAGCTGGATAGCTGGGGCGTCAAATTCGAAAAAGATGAAACCGGCGATTATGCCGTTCGCAAAGTGCATCATATGGGAACTTATGTGCTGCCCATGCCGGAAGGTCACGATATCAAGCGCGTGCTGTACCGGCGCCTTAAGCGTGTGCGCGTAGACATCACTAACCGTTTGGTTGCAACACGTTTACTTACAGCGTCCGATGGCTGCATTGCAGGCGCTATGGCTTTCGATTGCCGAACGGGTAATTTCCATGTCATCCGGGCTAAGACTGTGATTCTTGCCACCGGCGCGGCCGGCAGATTGGGCTTACCGGCTTCCGGATATTTGTTCGGCACCTACGAAAATCCAACCAATGCAGGCGATGGCTACAGTATGGCCTATCACGCGGGGGCTGAGCTGAGCGGTATCGAATGTTTTCAGATCAATCCATTGATCAAAGATTACAACGGCCCGGCGTGTGCTTATGTCACCGGACCGCTTGGCGGCTATACCGCAAATAACAAAGGCGAACGCTTTATCGAATGCGATTACTGGAGCGGCCAGATGATGATGGAATTCTATCGTGAGCTGGAAAGCGGCAACGGCCCGGTATTTCTAAAGCTGAATCATTTGGCGGAAGAAACCATTAATACTATTGAAAATATTTTGCATACCAACGAACGCCCCAGTCGTGGCCGCTTTCACGAAGGCCGAGGTACTGATTACCGGCAGCAAATGGTAGAGATGCATATTTCTGAAATCGGTTTATGCAGCGGGCACTCTGCATCCGGCGTGTGGGTTAATGAACATGCGGAAACGACTGTATCAGGCCTTTACGCGGCGGGCGATTTGGCCTGTGTTCCTCATAATTACATGTTGGGGGCGTTTGTTTACGGCAAAATCGCCGGTGAAAGCGCGGCAACATATTGCGCTCAAACTCCGCTGGCGGAAATTGACCAAGCCCAAGTTGAGTTGGAGCGCACCAGGGTTTGGGCACCGTTGTCACGTCCGGACGGTTTACCGCCGTTACAAGTGGAGTACAAATTGCGGCGTATGGTCAACGACTATTTGCAGCCGCCCAAAGTCACTCGAAAAATGGAAATCGGCTTGGCGCGGTTTGCAGATATTGGACAAGACCTGGAACATTTGTCAGCGAGAGATCCGCATGAGCTGATGCGGGCTTTAGAGCTCCACGCCATCCATGATTGCGCCCAGATGGCGGCACGCGCCTCATTGTTCCGAAAGGAAAGCCGTTGGGGATTGTATCATCATCGCGTTGACTACCCTGATACCAACGATGACGAGTGGTTTGTACATGTGCAGGTAAAAAAGATCAATGGCGCAATGCATTGTTTCAAACGCCCCGTTGAGCCCTACATCGTCAACCTCAAGGAACTTGAAAAGACCGCCTATCAAAGAATGCGTATCTTCAAAGATGCGCCCGCGGATAGTCCAAACCATGTCGGCATCGAGTCTAATTAAGGATATGGTCAGTAATAACTTCTCGATATGGATCGATGAAATTTTTCCGTTCACCCTGAGCTTGTCGAAGGGCGAGCGGAAAAATTTCGAGCCTACCGCGTCAAGCCGCTCATGCTTCGACAGGCTCAGCACGAACGGCTTGACGACCGAAAATAGCGATTTCGGGAAGTTATTTTTAACTAAATCCTAAAGGAGAAAACATGCCTACTGCTTTTACAGTTACCAGCCTTCCTGTCCGTATCGACGAAACCTTATGCATAGCCAACAAAGGCTGCACCGTGTGCGTTGACGTTTGCCCCTTGGATGTCCTGGCCATCGATTTTGATAAAGGCAAAGCGTACATGAAATTCGATGAGTGCTGGTATTGCATGCCTTGCGAAAAGGATTGCCCAACCGGAGCGGTCACTGTGGATATTCCCTATTTATTGCGCTGAGCATTTCCGGGAAAGTGAAGAAATCAATAACTGATGTTACGCATACAGATGATAAAAAAGCGTAGTCCACGAAAAGCACGAAAAGAGTTAAACCACAGTGTTCCCGCGCTCGTGTGCTGATCGTTATAGACAGCGTTACGACCGTCTCTGATCTAACGTTAGGCGTGCTAGGCAGACCTTCCAGGTTTTAAAAACCTGGAAGGTCTAAACGGGCAATGCTCTGAACAAGCGGGACCTATCGATAAGGATGATAATCAATGTCGGATATGACACGGCCGGCGAGAAACCTATGGCTGATATTTTTTCGTGCCTTTCGTGCTTTTCGTGGACACTGCGTAACATCAGTCAATAATACAACTCTTGCAATGCCATGCATTTAGCAAGTTACAGACAACTTTGGAGTACAAATGAAGTTACCGGGAATACTTACGGCATTGCTATTGGCCAGCATGCTCAACAATTCAGCTAATGCCGAAACCATACGCATCGCCATCGGCACGCAAGACACCACGATCAATTGCGCTACCGGCGGCCTACTGATCCGCGAGTTGCAACTGCTGGAAAAATACCTGCCGCATGACGGCAAATATAAAGACGCGACCTACGATATTCACTGGAGCAACTTCACTTCCGGCGCGCCATTGACTAACGAAATGGTCGCGGGAAAACTCGACATTGGCTCCATGGCGGATTTTCCCGGTACTTTCAATATTGATGCTTTTCAGAAAGCAGGCAAGCGTAGCCTATTTATCAATGTATTGTCCGGCAGTACCAGCGGCAGCGGTAACGGCGTCGTGGTACCGAAAGATTCGCCTGTACAGTCCTTGGCTGAACTGAAAGGTAAAACCATTTCGGTGCCTTTCGCATCGACGGCTCACGGCATGTTGTTGCGTGCTGCCGCCCAACAGGGCTGGAATACGGAAGAAGATGTCTCGCTGATTACCCAAGCGCCGGAAATTGCGGGTTCTGCATTGCAAGCTAACAAAATCGACGCGCATGCCGATTTTGTTCCTTTTGCCGAACTATTTCCTTATCGCGGTTTTGCCAGAAAAATATACGATGGCGCACAGGCCAATGCGCCCACTTTGCACGGCACGCTTGTCGATGCCGACTACGCCAAGAAATACCCGGAAGTTGTCACAGCGTTCCTGCGTGCGGCTATTGAAGCCGACCATTTAATTGCGGCAGAGCCGGAAAAATACAGCGAACTTATCGCCAAGCATACCGGCATAGAAGCAGAAGTTATTTACCTATTCCATGGCCCTCTCGGATTGCAAACCCGTGATTTCACATGGAAGCCCGAATACCGGCAAGCACTGAAAACCTCTTTCGATACCTTAAAGCTGCTAAAACGGACCAGCAGTGATTTGACAGTCGACCAGTTCATTGATGATCAATATATACGTGCAGCATATAAGCAAGCCGGACTTGATTACGACGCGCATCTGAAAAATTATGCGTCATCGCCGCTTTCCGCCAAAGATTCCAGAACCGGCGTAGCGATTACTGATTTCAAGCGGGTCGCCCAGTTGTGGGTGGCAGGAGAAGCTTTGGTTCGCCATTACGCTTCGCCGGAATCAGCCTTTGCCGATCTGAATGCACTGGAAAAAGCCGGCAAAAAAATTCGCGTGGTTTATGTACAGGACAGCAAGCTCGGCATCAAACTGTTGGCTGCCAATGCCTGGTTTGTCCAGCATAAAAATAGCGTAAGCAGTTTTCTGCTCAAAGATGAAGCTGAAGTATTTGCCAAGGCCAATGGCGGCAGTGTATTGAGCTTTGCCGCCATAAAAAACACTTATGCCAACTAACAACATTTAAAGACATGCCTCCGGCCAGCATTCTAAAAACAAGATTCGCCCGGTTTGCTATCGGCCGTTTAATGCTTCGTGCGGGATCCTTATTGATTTGCATCTTAGCTTGGCATTTGGCCGCTACCCATCATATCAATCTGGGCATTGTGACCTTTCAAAACGTACCGTCGCCTCTGGATGTGCTGGAGGCGGCCTTGGCTTTACTGCACTCAAAAAAAATGCTGGCGCACTTAACGGCCAGCATGTCACGGGTTTTCAGCGGCTTTCTGGCGGCAGCCGGTATCGGCATTACCCTGGGATTAATCAGCGGCCGCTCACGTTTTGCAGAAGATGTTTTACTGCCGCCGCTGGAAATGCTGCGCCCGATTCCTGCCGTGGCCTGGATTCCGTTAGCTATTCTGATGTTTCCTTCATCCGAGCTGTCGATGATATTTATCACCTTTACCGGTGCGTTGTTTCCGATCCTGCTTAATACCATTCATGGCGTTGAAAGCGTTGAGGCAAGGTTAATTGCTTCGGCACGCAGCTTGGGCAGCGGCAGGCTCGCCATCTTTACCGAAGTGATTCTGCCCGGGGCGGCGCCCAATATATTTACCGGATTGTCGATTGGCATGGGCACCGCTTGGTTTTGCCTGGTGACTGCCGAGATGATTGCCGGCCAGTACGGTCTTGGTTACTACACTTGGTCGTCGTACACGATCCAAAATTATGCTGCCATTGTCGTAGGCATGATCTTGATTGGCTTATTGGGCATGGTTAGCAGTCTGCTGATTAAAAAGCTCGGTAATTTACTGATGCCTTGGCATGTAGCGAAAAGAAGTAAATCATGAACCTGTCTGATTATACTAAAACGGTTTCAAGGCAAGGCCGCGTAGACATCACCAATCTAAACATACAGTTTGGAACCGGCAAGCAATCGTTTACAGCCTTGCACAATTTATCCATGTCTGCCAAGCCCGGCGAATTTGTTTGCCTGCTTGGTTCGTCAGGATGTGGAAAATCGACGCTTCTGGCTGCATTGGCGGGTCATATACAGGCCAATGGCGGAAGCATTCTGGTTGACGGCCAACAAATCAACGGCCCGCATCCCGAACGTGGCTTGGTGTTTCAACAACATACGCTGTTCCCATGGAAAAAGATCATCGACAACGTCGCTTTCGGCTTGAAGATGAAAGGCATTTCTCGTGCGGCTCGCCACGAACAGGCGCGCGAGTTGCTAAAGCTGGTGGGCTTGGCCGGCTTTGAAAAACACTATCCTGCACAGTTATCAGGCGGCATGCTGCAACGGGTGGAAATTGCCCGGGTGCTGATTAATTCGCCCAAGGTCATGCTGATGGACGAGCCTTTTGGCGCGCTCGATGCGCAAACACGCATGATGATGCAGCAGTTGCTGCTTGAGGTGTGGGAACGCATCAAAACCACGATTGTGTTTATCACTCATGATATTGACGAAGCCTTGTTCCTGGCAGACCGGGTTTTAGTGATGGGTGCTAGGCCGGGGCGTATCATTGAAGAAATCAACTTGGATTTTGCCCGTCCCCGTCATGCCGAATTGATTACTTCAAGCCATTTCATGCAGCTCAAGCGGCATTGTCTCGAACTCTTGCATCCGCAAAATTCACACTTCCCGCTGCAACGAGTTCATTCCCTGAGCGATGCCTCCGTATCGGAACCGGATTTTGCCCATTAAATTAAAGGTAAGCAAGTGAGCAACAGTTTTACAGATGACCCAGAACTACAGGATATTCAAGACCGCCTTAGCGATGTCGATAGCGAAGTACGCCGCATTGCCCTGCTTGAACTAACAGATCTTGCCGGCGACGAACATGTGCCTATTATCATTTCGTCCTTAGTAGATCCGAATCCGCAAATACGAGCCGAGGCTGCGAGAGCGCTGGAGGCATTTGAAAGCGATGCCGCCATTGCAGGCCTTGTCTCCATTCTGGATGATGCCGATGCGCAAGTGCGGGAAGCGGCGGCGCATAGCCTGTCTGTGTTAAAACAGCAGCAATCCGCACTGCAAATATTACCGCATCTTAGTTCTCCCAACCCCTTTGTGAAAGCGGCATTGTTTCGCGCCTTACGGGAGTTACGCATTGAGGAAAGCTTTATCCCAGCGCTGGCAGCATTGGCTGACCAGGATACGACAGTGCGTCGCGAAGCGGTTACGGTATTGGGTTATCTAAAAAATCCGCAAGCACTTCCCGCTTTAACATCGTTAATTACCGATGATCCTGAAGCAGACGTCCGTCGAGCCGCCGTCGGTGCAGTTGGCTTTGCAGAGGACGATACGGTATTGCCTGCCTTATTGGTGGGATTGGCTGACATCGCCTGGCAGGTGCGCGAAGAAGCGGCAACCACTATCGGCAAGTTAAGGCTTCAGAATGCGCAAGCTCACCTGATAAAAACCATGCAGGATGACTACTGGCAAGTTCGAGTGCGTGCCGCGCGTGCGCTTGGGCGGTTAAAGCATCCGGGCGCAGTGCCGATCCTGGTTGAAACACTCAGTCACGCCATCAGCAATCTGCGTAAAGAAGCCGCATTAGCGCTTGGTGAGATCGGCGCAACAGAAGCCTTGCCGGCACTTGAACAAGCCGGTAATGATTCCGATCCGGACGTACGTAAATCAGTACGACTTGCTATTGCTCAGATTCATACCAGACAAGCTGAAGACGCAATGTGATCCTATTCGGTAGCGCACGATCAATACGCACCTGTTTGACTTTTAGGCCATTATCCAAAAATACAGTGGAATACCGTTAACGCCAACCGGACGGCAGGCTCCTGGAGAGGCGCTTTCTATTGCCATCGCCGGGGCACTCAAAAAAGGCAAATCTATTGCCAGCACTTCCTTGTATAAAAACAGTAGCGCCGATAAAGCTTGATTCTGCGTCGAAGCGGATACATGCCCATCCACGGCCAAATGCGTTAAAGACGCCTCCACCTCGTCAGCTCCCATTTCTTGCGGATGACGTTTGTTGTGAAACAAAATAAACCGTTTGGCCCATTGTACATATTGCGTTTCTATGGGAATGCTGTAGTACTTGACGCGAATGCGATCGCGCATCTGATCCAGTAGCTTGGGAGGCGTATTTTTGTTTGGCATAAAGAGGTTGCTATCAATAATGTAAGTACTATAGAATCCAGTCTAACATGTTGTCGGAGCTGCGTTATACACCGTTATGTGCCGGTAATTTAAATTTGATATACACCTGAAAAGGTGTCTACTTAACGTTAGGCATTCTGGAATGAATGTGTTGGCTTTGGCTTGCTTTCATCAGGCTCGGTGGTTACGGTAAGGTTTCGTTTGTGAGTGGTTCTGCTATTGTCAGCCATGCGTTTGCGTCATGCGCGGGGCAGCCGCTACTGTTTGGGTTGGGCTTAGGTGTGCCGCGCACGACGCAAGTCCTGTGTTTGTTTAGCGTCCAGTGCGTTGTTTAGGTTTTTTCGTCCAAGGTCGGTTGGCTTTCATCGTGCTTCTTGGCCTAACATGGCGCTCAAAGGGACGTGCCGCCTTATGGCGGTTTTAAAGTTTTGTAATTTATCAAGCTTGGGGTTTTGTTTAGCGTCCACATGCGGCACGCCCCTTAGCTCTACGTTAGGTATTTAAATTGAGTGACTATAAAGCCCAAGTTATCGAAGCAAACGATGCTTTATCTAATGAAGACTATGAGAAGGCTTTATCTCTAATTTTGCCGCTTGTTGAAAAATCCGTACCAGAAGCATTATCGTTGCTTGGTGTTATGTATCAACTAGGTACTGGCGTTGAACGTGACGGCCTAAGGGCCGTAGAGTTATTAAGTAAAGCCGTTGATTTAGGTGATGGTGTTGCCGCTCATAACCTTGGCACTATCTATGGCATGGGCATGCCCAATGTTCCGCAAGACTCAAAACGCAGCAAGGCTTACTATCAATTAGCAAAAAGCATGGGGTTCCAGTGTGCCCCTGATGAGTTTTATGAGTAATACACCTAACATGGCGCTCAACCGGAGCGCGGTTATAATGCGGTTTTGTTTTTCAGCTAACCGGGCCGCGCCCGGTTAGCTCTACGTTAGGCAGACAAGGCGAGACTATGACAGCAGTTGAATTTGAGAAACGGCAAAAGCTGGCACTTGACGCCGTCAAGCAAACGTTCGGTACGGAGGCAGGCGAGGACAGCATTAATTTGTTTGTCGAGCACCACTTGGAGGAGCTTCCGCAGAGCTACTGGCAGCAACATCTTGGCTCCAGTACTCCAGAGCCAACGGCTGTAATTGGCCTGCTCCAACTTCGCTCGTCTTGGGGTGAGGATGACATTGAGTATTTTGACTTCACACTCCCAGATGAGGTGACGGATTACGTCGTTTCGG
This sequence comes from uncultured Methylobacter sp., assembly GCA_964547705.1. GTDB lineage: Bacteria > Pseudomonadota > Gammaproteobacteria > Methylococcales > Methylomonadaceae > Methylobacter_A. The sequence goes on from CAZJOY010000004.1 coordinate 50,486, forward strand.
TGCATTTTGATAGTGCAGGCGTCATTGACGGCATATCAATGGAGAGTTGACGTGCCATATCTGCCTAACATTGCGCTCAACCGGAGCGCGGTTATAATGCGGTTTTATTTTTTCAGCTTTCCGGGCCGCGCCCGGTTAGCTCTACGTTAGGTCGCACAAACGTATGAAGCCTTCTATTCACCGCCATTCGCATCGCATCGGAGTTCTTGCCGGTCTATGGCTAGTTTCTGTCATCGTTTACGCATTTGCGTACTGGCTACTTTGGTTGGCACATCCGGATGCCTTCATTATCAATAAGGAGTTCAATCTGACTCCGATAGAGGATTTAAACAGCAAGCTTTGGGGAACTAACGGAAACACGTGGTCATCAACGCCTTCCTTAAGCGCCCCAGGAGCACTTGAACTCGACTCGTTGATGAGTTCAGTTGCAGAGCTGGACCGGACGGCTGCGGAAGCGGAGAGTGGTATGGCTCCGTTACGACTAGAACAGGCGAAAATCGAAGCCGAGCTTAAGCAGGCATTCCAAAAGCATTCTGAACTTATGTGGGCAAATATTGAGCGCTACAAGTCCATGCAAGCCGACGCGGTGCGGACAGAATCACAGAAGCAGAGCGATCTTGTCGCTGCGCTTGAGAAGAACTTCGGCTCAAAACCTCCATCCCACCAAGCCATCATTCTTGCGGAAGCTCGCGTTTCTCTAGCTCATGCGCGATATCGAGAGGCCGTGAAGGTGGCCGAGATCGGAGAATTCGTTCTAAGGAATCTAGGATCCTTTGCAGATTCTGCAAGTTCGTCAGAGATTGTCCGTTTGGAGGAACTTCTTAAGGACAAAACGCAACGACAAGCAGCGCTCTTTGCTCAGTTGTCTGATGTACGCAAACGCGCTTATGAATCACTTGAGAAATGGTATGCAGCGCGTCAGTCGCGCCTGCTCTGGATCGACTTCCTGTACTTCAGCATCGGAGTATCAACCACAACGACGTTTGGCGACATCATTCCGAATAGTCGCAGCACGCGGATGTTTGTAATGTCGCAGCTTGTCGTTAGCGTGTTACTGGTCGGGTACCTCGTCAGCCTGATCGGATTTCGGGAGGGTGGCAGTGCGACCTAACCTTTCGTTCGAGCGGGACCTCGCGCGAAAAGCCGCGCGAGGCCCCTCAACTCCACGTTAGCTGTACAACATATGACACAAACTGACTATCCATTTACTCCGAAGTCCACAAAGCGCCTTGAGCGAGGACAATATTGGTCCCTTCCGCTATCCGACGGTACTTACGGTGCGGGGTGCGTCCTTGGGCAACAACTCACGCACGGCAAATCGAGTACTAGGGGCTTTTTAGCTGGAGTCATCGCTTGGCACGGCAGCGAACCGCCAACAGCCGAAACTCTGTTTGGAAGGGAAGTATTTAAATACGCTTTCGCGCATATCAAGGCCATTACTGAATCAGGTGGACAAGTTCAAGGAAAGGCAAAGCTTAAGTTTCGTGACCTGCCTGAGAGCGCGGAATGTCTCTCGATCTCCACCTGGGGCTATAACGTTCCAGTACTATTGGCGCATCAATATGCGGGCATCAAACCAAAACGCAGCTAACAACCGCTTCGAGTCCGACGGCGTTCCCTTCCGCTACGCTCCAGGGAACGCCGTGGCTCAAGCGGAACGTTAAGCGTCATGAATAATCGCTCGCTCCTTCCCTATAAGGCCTTTGCTGAGCTGCGGCTTCGACAGTTCGTTGTGGGTAGCCCACTTGCGAAGGAAATCCAGCCTCGCGCGGATTGGGAATTCATGGGCGGCCTTTGGCAAGGTGAAGCTATCGGTTTCTCAGAATTTCTCTGCCTCGAGTCACGCTCCGAAGAGCTTGGCTCCATTTCGCTTAACGCGGAGGAGCTCCCAGTGGAGGTCGTTACTTCGGTTCTGGCAAAGCTACAGCTACCCGTAAGGGTCGGGATGAGGAAAGAGGAGGTCGAGTCAATCCTTGGGCAACCTGATGACCAGTTCAACTTTGTGGAGGACAGAGTCAGCTACGAATACGTGCTGGGAACGCTTGAGCCTTACCTCGTCAGCCTCACAATTCAGAATGCCATTGGTCTCAGCTACGTTGTCGTAACGCGCGGGGACATGCTCGCGCTCTGCAATGAAGACGCTTAACCCTGCGCTCAACCCGACCTGCGCGGCAAGCCGCGCAGTCGGGTTAGCTCCACGTTAGGCTTCAAAATGAGAATCGCATTTTTCGCTTTGTTTTTCTTTTTGAATTGTTTTTCTGATGTGGTTTATACAGCAGAACCGCAATCCATTTCTATGGTTTCTCTCGTGGCTGATCCGCAACGATACGATGGCCAGTTTGTTCGAGTCATTGCGTTTTTGCATCTCGAATTTGAAGGTAACGTCCTATACCCTCATAAAGAAGACTACGAACATACCATTATTCCAAATGGTGTTTGGGTTTCTCTTACTGATCAGCAAAAGATTAATGCGAAAAAACTGAGCAATAGTTATGTAATTGTCGAAGGCATGTTCAGTTCTAAAGAGAAAGGACATATGGGCATGTGGTCTGGCTCACTACAAGAAATCAACAGGCTTGAAAAATGGCAAAGTTATCGCAAATAAGGAACGCACTCCTAGAGCATGGAGTTAGGTCTTGCAGTCATGCATTTGGCCTAACATGGCGCTCAACCGGAGCGCGGTTATAATGCGGTTTTGTTTTTTCAGCTTTCCGGGCCGCGCCCGGTTAGCTTTACGTTAGGATTTATGAACATAGATTATGCGTCTTTAGTGAGTTGGGCAATTGCTGCAATCGGTTTATTGGTTAGCTGGTTTGGCTCAAAATCAACGAAACAAGAAAGTACGATGTCGATTTTTTTTGGTTCATTGATTTTTACAACATTTCTTACAATCCCTCTAACTTTTTTTGCAGTAGTTGGCAACGGTGTATGCATACACCATGGCCTATGCACCTCTAAAGGTGATGGAAATATTGGATATTGGTTTCATCCATTATTTATGTCGCCGCTTTATTTTATAATTTCGTTATTACGTTCAAGTTCTGGACAAAATAATGCTGTCTAACATGGCGCTCAACCGGAGCGCGGTTATAATACGGTTTTATTTTTCAGCTTTCCGTGCCGCGCCCGGTTAGCTTTACGTTAGGGTACGCAATGACAGTCTTACTCTCCGTTCTTGGTGCTATCGCTCTAGTGGCCTTCGTCGTTTGGTCGGTTCGGAGTGAATCCCGCGCGAAGGAGAGGATGGTTCAATAAACATTTGCCGGTCGTGAGTCCCTCACCCCAGAAGCATTCTATGAACGCTACTTTCTGGGCTTAGGCATCGCACCAGAGGTTGTCGTTGGCATTCGCAAAATCCTTGAAGAACAGCTTGGTGTCGACATGTCCCGCCTTCGCGCAGAAGACGACTTTTCAAAGAACCTCAGCTTCTTCTGGGACTTTGACTCAATGGCTGATGTCGAACTCGTGATCGCAATCGAGGAGCACTTTCAAATCAAGATTGCAGATCCCGAGGCAGAGAAAACGCACACGGTATCTGAGTTGGTGCAGTTGGTTTCCAACAAAGTCGGGAGGCCAATTAACGTTAGGGGTTATCAGTGTTCAAGGGTGTTCACGATAGTGAAATAGTAGCTTACTCAGTCGATTCAAGAACTGAGAAGCTTGTTCTTACGCTAGCCCCTGGCACTGGCTCGGCTAGTCAAGAATTTATAATTTTGTTTTGCGGTGTCGCCGCACATCAATTTGAGTACCCGCTGATACCCTCAATTGTATTAGATTTTGTTGAAGTTCCAGCAGCAGAGTTGCTCTCGCGAATGTGGCCGAAACTGACTGAGGGTCATCGTCAATGTGGCTGGCCTGGCCCTTGGGCAACGTCTCTCGAAGTAGCTGTGAACTACTGCAACTCGAAAGTGCTAAAGGGGTACGAGCTAGAGCAGTCTTATGGCATGTCGGGCTGGGTGTTGGCCC
>CAZJOY010000005.1:0-43131 GCA_964547705.1 uncultured Methylobacter sp.
GCTGACGATGGTGTATTCCAACTGCAAGCGGGCAAATTCGATTTGTTGCGGATGGGCCGGTGTTTTAACTTGATCTAGCACCCAGTCGTAAAGCGGGCGGTGATCTTCAAATTCCAGCGTACAAAGTGAATGGGTGATGCCTTCCAGTGCATCGGAAATGCAGTGGGTGTAATCGTACATCGGATAGATGCACCAATCATTGCCGGTACGTTGGTGATGCACGCGGCGAATTCGGTATATCGCCGGGTCGCGCATGTTGATGTTCGGCGATGCCATGTCGATTTTGGCGCGCAACACATATTGGCCGTCGGCAAATTCGCCAGCGCGCATGCGTTTGAATAAATCGAGGTTTTCCTCTATAGGACGGCTTCGGTCGGGGCTTTCCTTGCCGGGTTCGGTCAAGGTGCCACGATAGGCTCGGATTTCTTCTGCCGACAGGCTGTCGACATAAGCCTGGCCTTGCTCGATCAATTGCACCGCATAATTGTAAAGTTGTTCGAAATAATCCGATGCGTGGCGTAACTCCGACCACTCAAAGCCCAGCCACTGTACGTCACGCATGATCGATTGCACATATTCGTCGCTTTCTTTTTCGGGATTGGTGTCATCAAAACGCAGGTTACAGCGGCCGTTGTTTTCGGCGGCGATACCGAAATTCAGGCAGATCGATTTTGCATGTCCGATATGTAAATAGCCGTTGGGTTCAGGTGGAAAGCGGGTGACGACTTTGCCGTTGTTTTTGTTGTCTTTGAGATCATTGGCAATGATCTGGCGGATAAAATTCGACGTAGGTTGGTTATCGTTTGTGGACATATTTATGTTGAGTGCGTTTTTGAAGTTAATTGGTGTCAATTATACATTGAATGGATATTGTGGAGCTATCCGGCAACTACTCCTTGCATTGCCCTATCTCCCCATCCGTGGGGTCGTACCTTTTGAGTTCATTCAGTCTTCAGCAGCCAGTGTCTGTATCCGGTAAAAGCCTTGGCCGTTATTGCCTAAAACATCGGCCAGCCAAGGCAATACTTGCTTCATTTCATCCGCTAGAGTCCATGGCGGGTTGATTACAATCATACCGCTGGCAGTCATACCGTGTTCGTGGCTGTCAGCGTGTATGCCCAGCTCAAATAATTGTATATTTTTGATGCCTGTGGCTTGAATGGCGCGCTCCAACTTCTGATTGCGGCTGCGCTCAATGACTGGATACCAGAGCGCATAAGTGCCGGTGGCGAAGCGCTTATGCATCGCAATTAGCGTTTCGACAACCTGCTGGTAATCGCTTTTGATCTCATAAGAAGGATCGATCAGCACTAATCCCCGGCGTTCGAACGGCGGTAATAGCTTCAAGCTGGCTTTTAAACCGTCGGCATGGACAACGTTGATGCGCTTGTCTTTATCGGCGGCAGCCGTTAGCTGCTTTATTTCGGTGCTATGCAGTTCAAACAAGCACAAACGGTCTTTCTCGCGCAGTAATTGTTTGGTAATCAACGGCGAGCCGGGGTAACGCGTTAATTTGCCGGTGCTGTTGAAGCGTTTGATCAGGCTGACATAGTGGGCAACGAGTTCCGGTAAATCATTGCGGTTCCATAGCTTGGTGATACCGGTGTCAAATTCCCTGTTTTTTAATGCATACTCACCGTCCAGCTCGTATCTTCCGGGACCTGCATGGGTATCGATGCAGCAAAAAGGTTTATCTTTCTTTCTTAGGTATTCAAGGTTTTGTATCAGGACAATATGTTTTAAAACGTCGGCAAAATTGCCGGCATGAAAGGAGTGTCGGTAGCTGAGCATGATGGAATTAATTTTAATGATTCAGTGTTTGGAAAAAATAGAACGCAGTTGCGTAGGCTGTTCGGATTCGGCTGGTTAACCTGGATAAAAAACAAGATAAAGATCCGTCCAATCCGTGTTCCAAGATGTAAAGCTTGTGTCTAGCTAGGTGCTTATTTTTAGATAACTTTGTCGAATATCGTCATGCCTATTTCAAAAGCAATCAGCCAGATAATGATCCATTCCAATATCATTGAATGTCTGTGTTTTTGTTCGTCTGCCAGCATTTCGAATAATTCATGGATGGTTTCCAGCTTTTTGGACAATACACCGGTTCGTTGAGCTATTTCCAGGTATTTTGCGGTGACGCCGTAAAAGGCTTCATATTCAGGATATTCCCAGAAGAAATCAGGTGTATCCAGTAAATCATAATTCAAAATAATATCGCTTTTGGTCAAAAACAGTTGTCCGCGGATTTTTGCGATCTTGTTACGGCTTAGCCTGATTGTTCCGTTCTCAGCTAATGATTTTGGAATATAGTTGGTGTTGTTGATGGTCGCCAGCGCATTGGTTTCAAAAGAGGCCAGCTTAATCGATTGCGCCATGCCTTGCGATAAGGCAAAGATCAAAATCGGATCGGAAGATTCGATTTCAATATGATCTTCAATAATGCGGGTACTGGGGCAATCGAGAGTAAAAGTGAAGTTGTCTTCCTCGGGGGAATCGAGCGGATATTCTGCATGGTCCAATAACAACTGATGTAGTTTAGTCTGCTGTTCCAGGCTGACATTCCAGTGCACAACGGCACCGTAAGTAAAGACGATCGACCAGGATTGATCATTCTCAATCAGTAACGTGCCTTTAATAATCCTTATCAGCGTTGAGTCCGACAGCAGTTTCGCTAATGCGCTAATGTCAAAACCCTGCGCCAGACAGTATGCTACACAATTTTTGATGGATTGGTCTTCGGACATAAATGCTCTCAAAAGTTTATAGCAGGACAGCGCCGGAGTATTGACGAGCTTTTCTTTATTATGTATCAACAGAGCCCTATTGGGGTAGGGATCTGTTGATACAGTAGAAAACAGCGACTACTGTTCTGCGATTTTTACCAACCAGCCGTTTTCGCCATTACATCTTGGAATTTTGGCATTAACCTTGATATTGATTCTTGCGGTTGTGTTAACTAAATCGGCGGGCAACTTGCCTTTTACCAAATAAAAAGATTCTTTATCTTCCGTAGTCACTTCCACAGGAATTGTTTTTACGGTGACTTTAATTTGCTCGGGTTTCTCGACATTGAAAGCATAAAAAGAGAATGCTGACCCTGGCGCGACAGTCGCTAAATTGGCGGGCAGAAATTTGGTCAGTTGCGGCTTTGAACAGGCATTTTCGCTACCGCCACCGCCGCTCATACCAGCGCCGTGTCCGCTATGATGTTCTGATGCATAGCCTGTGATTAAATTAAAGCAAAAAAACATGAAAAAAACGGCTCGTAATTTTGGTATTTTCATTGGTTTACCTTTTAATTATTATTTTTATCGTGATCAGTATCAGGCGAACTCTTACGGCTAAAGCTGCAAATCTTCCGGCTAAATCGCCCTAGCATAGCTAATTATACCCAAAGGGCATAAGTTTCGTTTGAGCAGACAAGCTGCTCAACTCAGCTTTATATTCATAAACAGCGCTTCATCATAAAACATTGGAATAGTCCTGTTCCAGCTGCCGGAAATTCATCGACGACATGAAACGGCTGAAACTCAGCCAAGATGAAAGCCCCATCAAGTCCTTGAATTGCGGCGGCAGAAAGCGTGGCGCAATGACTGTGCCTTCTTCAACCAGGTCGACTAACACTTTCATATCCTCGATCATGGTTTTGCCGCAAAACAGCAGCGGGATACGGTCAGGCTTGCCTTTGTTGACGGCCAAGCGCATGAAATTATAAGTGAGTACGAAACCTTTGATATAGGTCAGGTCTTTAGTAAACGGCATACCGTCAGAGCAGCTGCCTCTAAAAACCCGGCTGCTGAGCATATAACTTTCCTCATTATCCAAGCCTTTATCTTTAAAAAAATTAAATATATCGATAAAGTCAGCGCCTTCTTCGGCCAGCGTGATCGCACGCACCCGGTTGATCAGGCGCATCAGCCGGTTCGGCGTGGAACTGAAAGTTAATATTTCCATCAATACCGCTAATCCTTCTTGCGTGACGGTCGCAGACGGGGGGCCTTTGCCGAGAAAAGTACAATAAGGCTGGGCCAAGCCGTTCAAGGTAGTGCCCAGATGTACCCAGATTTCGTGAACTTCAAGTACACGCAAATCGCGCATATTGAACAACGCATCGGCGCGCAATTTGATGTAATCGGTACCGGCCGCGGCATCGGCGACAATACCGTCGCTGATCATCGCACGCAGGCCATCGCCCGGAAATACCGCTTGAATCTTTTCGTTCAGGATCGCTACGGCGTCCTTGGCGTTGATGGTTTTAGGCTCTTCAATCAGGAAATCGAGCTTCAGCAGTTGCGACAGGGTTGCTTCCATCATGCTGCCCAGATTGGCGATGGTTGGGTCGCCAACGTGGAAAACGTCCTGGGATGAACCGTATAACTCTTGGGAAATATTGGAAAATGTCGGCTTGCCGCGGGTTTCCAGCATCCGCACAACATCGAGGTATTCCTTGCAAATCCGGCGCATGATGACGCTGAGCGGATTCAGTTGACCTAGCTTGCGCATCAAATCGCGCTCGATTTGGTAGAACTCGTGTTTTTTTTCGTTCGGATCGAAGCCTAACGGACGTTTTTGGTAATAATCCGGCGTAACTACCGGCGGCTTTTTGCAGTTGCCCTCAAAAAAAGCCTGCTTGATACTGTCGTCCCATTTGATCGCATCGAGTATCCGTATCGGTTGTTGAGCTTTAACGATCCGATCCGATAGCGCTTTGACTTCGGTCAGATAAGCGGACGTTTTAATGGCTTTTTTGCTCATGAGTGTCGTTTATTTAGCGTGTCAGTGTTTGGATAGAAAAGCGGTTAGCCGTAACAGTAGCGGAACCATCCCCAGTATATCAATAGATTAATAAGGCCCAACGGAATTCCAATCCTGGCAAATTCAAAAAAGCCGAGAGTCGCTTCATGTTTTTCGGCATGCTGGATAATAATCACATTGCTGGCGGCGCCCAGGATTAGCAGGTTACCGGCAATAGTGCTGCCGGCTGCCAGGGCCATCAGCAATTCCGGATTCGGATTATTCAGCATCGGTAAATACAGTGCTACCAGCGGCACGTTGGAAATCAGCTGGCTCAGCGAGGCACTGAGCAACATGATAGCCGGAATTGTCGTCAAGTCTATCTGCAAAGCATCAACCTGTTGCTGCATGATACCGGATTGCCAGATGCTGGACATCAATACAAACATGGCTGCAAAAAATGCCAAGGTGGACCAATCCAAGCTTTTTAATAGTTGCAACCGGGCGGAACTGAACAAGATCGGCGGCAGCGCGGCGATAGCGGCGATATGGCTTAATTTAAGCTGCACGGAGCTGTGTATGGCCGACAGGATGACGTTCAGTATTATTAATCCGGCCAATAAAAACAGGGAAGCTTGAGCCAGTTTGGCCAATTTTTCATCCCATAGATCGACGGGATTATGGGTAAGCGGCATCGCGTCGATGAATTGCTGCCGATAAATCAGCCGTAAAACCAGATAAGTGACAGCCAAATTAATCAGTGTCGGGATGGCGAGCGCTTGAAAAAAAGTTGTAAAAGGCGCCGGTAAACCGCTTTGGCTGGCGATTAGAAAGTTTTGTGGATTACCGATAGGGCTCATCACGCTGCCGATGGTAATTGCATAAGCCAGCGTTAATAACAACATTGTGTGGTTGATATTGTGCTCCCGAGCCAAGCGCAGCACCAGCGGTGTGCCTATGATGGCGAGCGTATCGTTCATCAGTAGCGCGGAGCCTAAAGCCGCGCCGAACAAAACGCCGCATACCAGTTGCGGTACCGATGTCATCCGGTTAAACAAATGATAGGCGAGGGCGTACAGATAACCGCTGGCAACCAACGCCTGACCGACGACAAACATGCCGAACAGAAACAGCATGACGTTAAGGTCTATGGCTTTTAGCGCATCGGCAGGGCTAATCTCGCCGGTAGCCAATACCACCAGCGCGCCAGCGGTCATCGATTGCCAAATCCTGATGTTGAAATGACCGATTTTACGGACGGCGATTAATACGAATACTGCAACCAGCGTCAGCGCCGATATGTTCATTTTGTTCCTTTATTAATGGGTGATTGACTAATCTATTATAGATTGACTTTGATATTCATTGAGTTATGAGAACTATGTCGAAAAATTATTTTTTGTAGGGGACATTTGGAATCATTTAAGGCTGACTTAAGATTGAATGATGAAAATAAAGCAATCTGCACTAATACGTATAAAGTATGAATCGAGAGCGTAACCGACTATGAATGAAAGCGACATTATTTCATCACGACGAAAGTTTCTGAAAAAAATGACTTATGGTTCCTTGCTGATGGCTGGAGGCGTCGGAGTCGCAAACGCTAAAGTTAAACATATAGCTTCGCACACGGTGCTTGCACCGCACTCGGGTAAACATCATTCGGCACATGTGCATGATGTGCTGCACCGCCACCAGCATCAGCATTTGTCTGCATACGAGCCTTCATCCCGAATGAATGTTCGTAGCATGCTTAACCGGAACTCGCCTTCCCACAAAATGCTTGCTTTCCATAACACGCATACCGGCGATCAATTAGCGCTGACTTATTTTGAGCAGGGCCGTTATATCAAAGACGCGCTCCACGAAATCAATCATTTGTTTCGTGATTATCATGACGGTACCGTTCATCCTATTGATCTGGCATTACTAGATCAACTGTATGATTTAAAACATACTCTTGAAGTCAGGAAACCCTTTCATATCGTTTCCGGATATCGTTCACCGGCGACTAATGCCGACTTACGTAAACATAGCGATGGCGTCGCCAAAAACAGTCTGCATATGGAGGGCAGGGCGATTGATATTCGCGTTGAAGGTTTAGATACCAGAAGGATTAGAAATGCAGCGCTGGCCATGCAGCGTGGCGGCGTAGGTTATTACGAAAGATCCGATTTTGTACATTTGGATACCGGTAGCGTAAGAACCTGGGCCGGATAAGACCTGCGAATTGATGCCCGATTAAGTCACAAAGCTTACGAAGTTCAGGAATAAGAACTTCGTATTAGTTTCTCATAGCAGCACGGTTCGCTTGCTGCTTCTCTAATCGTCCGCGATTATCAAATTGCTAATGGCAAAGTTGTAATTAGGATTTGGTTAAAAATAACGTCCCGAAATCACTATACTTTTGTCGTTAAGCCGTTCGTTGCTGACCCTTCGACTACGGCTCAGGACTAAAGGCTTTGTCGAAGCCTGTCATGAGCGTAGTCGAATGACATGATCGAGTGCGCGATAGTCCGAATTTCCTGTATATCGCGAAGTTAGTAATGGCCCTATCCTTATTTGATCGTTGATTCTGCTTCCGTCGTTGGCGCTGGTGCCGGTGTTGAATTGGTGCTGATAAAAAGCGATTGGTCGGACAAATCATCCGGCTTACTCAAAGCCTCCAGTAATACAGCGTCATGGCCGTAAATGTCTGAATAAAACTCTAACTTATCATCCTGATCGAAAAAAGCCGTAGTATAAAAGAACAACACCGGTATCGGCTTTTTCAGGATGACTCTCTGCATTTTCGGCGTATTCATAGCGGTTTGTATTGTCTCGGCGTTCCAGTTATCCTGGTTTCTAAGCGCAAACTCAGCCAGTTTCTGAGGATTCGCAACCCGCACACAACCATGGCTGAAATCCCGCCGCGATTTGCTAAACAAGGCGTTTGAGGGTGTATCGTGTAAGTACACGTCATCCTTATTGGGGAAAATAAATTTCACTTTGCCCAATGCATTCTTTCCGCCAGGACGCTGCCTGACTCTTAGTTTCCCCTCTTTAAGCAGATTCATGGTTTCTTCATTCAACGCAGTAGGTTTTTCACCGTCACGGAAAACAGAAACCATCTCCATGTTTTCCTTATCGAGATAACCCCTGTTTTGAATTAACTTGGGCAATATTTCATTTTTTATGATGCTGTAAGGTACATTCCAGTAAGGCATGAAATCGATAAAATGCATTTCCGCCATCAACACCGGAGTTTGGGTTTTTAGAGCATTGCCGACCACGACTCTCATATTGATAATGTTAGGATCCGCCTGATCAATCGCATTGATCGTATCCATGGCATCAAATGCCCATAATTGAAAGGCTGGAATATTAACAATAATTGACGCGCCGACGTTGAGTTCCGGCAACCAGCGCAGTCTTTCCATAGCCAACTCGATTTGTGTGACGCGATAGCTTAAAGGGACATTCAGCGCGACTACGGAACCTTTTCCGATATGACCATCGGCACTAAGTCCATGCCGCTTTTGAAACTTCTTAACCCCGGCAGCAATAGCGTTAGTGTATAGAGACGATTTTTCAGCGTTGGCCGCTGTTTTGTCTTCAGTTTTATTTTCAGGTAAATCGCCTGTCAGTGTTAAGAACCGGCTTAGTTCGCCAATTTGCGGATGCGATTCGCCAGGGCGCAAGGTTGTTTTAAAGTCGAATTTAAAAGTAGGCGCGCTCGCAGCAAGTTGGCGGTAATTAGCCAAAGCCTGCTTTAGCTTTTGATATTGATTTAATTTAGGCTCAACCGCTACTGGTAACTGCGCCAGATCGTTTTTCGCCAAGCTGTCTTTAATCAACAAGGGTAAATCGATCAGCTTTTTTTCCCTTAACTTTAATTTGAAATTTATGCCCTGAGGGTTTACCCGGCCATAATGCAGGTCATGCAGGAAGCGTAGCAGCGATATGCTAAGCGCCGTATCATACAGTGCTAATTCTTTGTAAGAGTCCGGTTTGAGCTTTAACGCGGGCTGTAGCTTTTGCTGTAGTGATTCAGCATCGTAATTTTTAGGATTTAATCCGTGAATCGCCGCGTTTGCCAGCAGATTAAGCGCATCAGTGATGTTCTTTTCTGAGTTAGCATGGCCCAGCCACATCGGTTGGTGGTTCGACATCTTATACAGGGATTCAAGATCGTCGGTACGATTTTGAAAATTGGACAGCATCAGGTAAGGATGCTGTTTTGCCGCAACAATAGCAGTAATTTCCTGAGCTGTACCGGGCTCCTGATTGACAATTTCTTCGGCAAGCAGTGCTTGCAAGGGCAAGCCCATAAAAAGAAATATCAGCAATCGGGGCATGTAGTGTCTTATGGTCGTTTTCAATTTATTTCTTCGTTGAATGTTCATGACATTTAAGTTTTTTAGCTGGGCTGCTGCAAAACTTTTAATAGGATAATCAGTCTTTTGATATACATTTTGAGGATATATGATTTTAACACCAACTGCATCGTTCGAGGAAATTCACCGTCGCTATAAACAAATATTTTATTCGATCATTGCATTTAGTACATCCTTGTGGGTTATTCAGGAGTTAAGATAATGTAGGAGCAGCATAGCGGTGTGTCGAGATGATTACATCGTTTTTATTTTCGAGTTTCACTCACTACAAGGCAACGTAATGACAAGTCTCACTTTTTTAGGCGCCACAGGCCAAGTTACCGGTTCCTGTTATTTACTGGAAACCGGCTCAAACCGCATATTGCTCGATTGCGGACTGTTTCAGGGATCGAGAGAAACGGAAAAACAAAACGAGGCCGATTTTCCGTTTGATCCGGCTGCTATTGACGCCGTGGTTTTATCGCATGCCCATCTTGATCATTGCGGACGCCTGCCCAAGCTGGTTAAAGAGGGATTTAAGGGGCCGGTATTCCTGACCGAAGCCAGTTTTCCGCTATTGGAACTGATGCTGATGGACGCTGCTCATCTGCAATTACGGGATACTGAGTGGGAGAACAAGCGGCGCGAACGCGCCGGCAAGCCGTTGCTTGAGCCGTTATATACCGAAGAAGATGTAAAAACACTGCTATCGTTACGCCAGCCAATAGCCTATGGCGTCGAAACAAAAATCCTTCCCGAGTTAAGCGTTTCGTTTCATGAAGCAGGGCACATACTCGGTTCATCTATCGTGCGCTTACGCATCAATGATAAAGATAAGATCAAAACACTGGTTTTTTCCGGCGATTTGGGCAACATGAATTCGCCGTTAATGCGCGATCCGGCCGTTTTAACCGAAGCCGATGTGCTGCTGCTTGAATCCACTTACGGCGACCGCGACCATAAACCGCTGGAAAACACGCTGGACGAATTGAGTCAAACATTGGCGGAAGCCGCAAAGAGCGGCGGCAACGTGATTATTCCGTCTTTTGCAGTAGGCAGAACCCAGGACTTGATTTACTGGTTGGGTAAAATTCAGCGTCAGGGCGGGCTGCCGCAACGACACATTTACCTGGATAGCCCGATGGCGATCAGCGCCAGCAATATCTACGCTGAAAATACCCACTTATTCAATATTGATGACCCCGAATTTACCAAAATTGCTCCCGGCGGCTGGCAAGCGTGGCTGCCGGGCTTGATCTATTCACAAACAGCCGAAGAGTCAATGGCCGTCAACCAAATCGTAGGCGGCGCGATTATCATTGCCGGTAGCGGCATGTGTAACGGCGGGCGCATCCGTCACCACCTTAAATACAACTTGTGGCGACGCAATGCGCACATCATCATCGCAGGTTTTCAGGCCGAAGGCACATTAGGCCGGGCTATTGTCGACGGTAAAAAAGCGCATTTAAAAATTCTTGGCGCAGAGGTCAATGTTGCTGCCAAAGTACATACCTTGGGCGCCTTAAGCGCTCATGCCGATCAAAGCCAGTTGTTGCAGTGGGCGGGGCATTTTCAACAACCCAAGCCGAGGCTTTACCTTATTCATGGCGAGAAATCGGCGGCGTTATCGTTGCAAACCTGCTTCAAGCGTATCGGATGGTTGGCGAATATTCCGGGCGTCGGGGAGAGGATTACTATATGACATTCTGCCTTGTCCACGAAAAAACAGGCACGGAGTGTTACTGTTACGTAGGGCGTGCCGTGCGCGCCTTCGGATAGGCTATAAGGCGCGCACGGCACGCCCTACGGCTAAACGGGATTAACGACGTAACGACGAGGATTTGGCCGAAAGAGTGGAAGCCTTCATCAGCCGGTTCGGGCGGCTCCAGGATACCTTAGGCGACAAGCTGCTGCCCAATTTGCCGGCGTTCGTCGGCGAACGTACCGCCACGGCAGTCGACAACCTGGAGTGTCGAACGCCTGGGTTAGATCAAGTCCAGCGATAGTTGGCTGGAAACCCGGAAGCTCAGGAACCAAATGGTGCATGAATATATCGAAGCCCCGGAAGTGCTCGCCGATGCGCTCAACACAGGCCATCAGCGCGTAGCGGATTTGGTTTACGCCTCTGGCCGGATGCTGTCGGAAATCGACAAGCGGATAGTGGAAAAATAGTATTATCATCCCAAGAGGGTGTAGATAAAATAAATAAGTTATTGAATCTGAATGAGGAAAATCTAGATGTCCCCCATTCATTTTCGAAAATGTACTCTAAAATTAATTGGTTAAAAATATTTTGCCTACACCCTCTTACCATCCCAAAGAGATCAATATGCCTAGCGCAAGCCTTTTAGCTTTACTTGATGACATAGCCTCGGTCCTGGATGACGTGGCCCTGATGACTAAGGTTGCGGCAAAGAAAACCGCCGGCGTCCTGGGTGACGATCTGGCGCTGAATGCCGAACAGGTGTCCGGCATTCGGGCCGAACGGGAGCTGCCGGTGGTGTGGGCGGTCGCGAAAGGTTCGCTGGTAAATAAATTGATTTTAGTACCGACCGCGCTGACGATCAGCTGGATTGCACCCTGGCTGATCATGCCATTGCTGATGCTGGGCGGCGCTTATCTGTGTTTTGAAGGGTTCGAAAAACTGTCGCATCCATTGTTGCATGCTGATAATGACGCCGATCGCGCTGAACTAAAGGCGGCCGTAGCCAATCCCGAGGTTGACTTAGTTGCATTTGAGCGGGACAAGATTAAGGGGGCTATTCGGACCGATTTTGTGCTATCGGCGGAAATTATAGTCATTACATTGGGAGCCGTAGCCACTGCCGCTTTTGCAAGCAAAGTCGCCGTGCTTTCCGGCATTGCGCTGATTATGACTGCGGGCGTGTACGGCCTGGTTGCGGTCATTGTGAAACTGGACGATGCAGGTCTCTATCTGTGCGCTAAACCGAATATAGGGCTGTGGATGAACATCCGGCATAAAGTCGGCCGAATCTGTTTGTATGGCGCACCTTATCTGATGAAGTTGCTGTCAATCGTCGGCACTGCGGCGATGTTTATGGTGGGCGGCGGCATCCTGATGCATGGCATTCCTGTCGCACACCACTTCATCGAGTACCTTGCACAGAGCGCCAACGCAGTACCTACTATCGGTGGTATGCTGGAAACGCTAACCTCTTCGCTTCTGAATGCACTAGCTGGTGTCGGGTCCGGTGCACTTGCGTTGGCCGGTGTGACGATAGCTGAGCGAGTTTGTAATCGATTTAAACATTCGCAGTGATTCCTCTATATGGATCGAATAAAAAAGAGCAGGTCCTTAGTCCGGGGCGTTACCAAAAGGTCAGGATCAACAGTTAAGCTTTAATTAATGAAGTTGAGCTTAAATATCAAGCCTAATGGCTGAGAGCCAAAAGCCACGCGGCTAATCATATCTTGCCAAGCCTCCCGCTTCGGAACCGGCAAAAACAGTTTACAATATCACTGTGTATCCATTCTTAGTTGTACCCTAAATAATCCATGAAGATCATTAAGTTATCCACCTCTCAAGCAAAGATTCAACCCCTGCTGTTTTTATTGCTGATCATCACCCTAGGCCCAAGTGGCGTGTGGGCGAGGAGCTCCACGCCGGATGCCGGGCAAAAAAACGCAACGTTTGAAACCAATAAAGACACGCTAAAAGCCAAAATCGAGGCGATCAATAGCCGAGAAGGCATCGATGAGGCGACAAAGTCCAAATTGCTGTCTATTTATCAGGCGGCGGACGACAATTTAACCAATATTGAAAAGTTTAAAGCGCAGACTGCTGATTTTAAGGCTGCGATCAAGCAAGCGCCGGAACAAACCAAAAAGCTGCAAAAGGAACTTGATCAGGCTTTACTGAAAGTTTCCAAGCAAAAACTGGAGGACTTTAGCCGGATACCGGTCGAGGAGCTTGAGCAGCGGCTTATTCTTGAGAAAGGAAAAATCAGTAATCTCGATGAGCAGATCAAGAAGCTTGAAAGCGAGCTGGCTGTGCAAAACAGTCGCCCGCAGCTGATTCGCGAAGAAACGGTAGCGTCACAGCAAGATATGGAAGCGGCCCAGAAAAAATTGAAGGCGCCGATCAGTAAAGCGGATGCGAAATTGGAGGTCGAAGCCAGGCAGGCTCAACTTAGAACGTTGATCGATTCGCGTATTGCCGAGCTGAAAATGCTCGAGGCCGAAGCAATCAGCAACCCGGTCAGAGTGGAATTGCTTAAAACCCAGTTTCAGTTGCTGGACATACAAAAGTCGTCGTTGAATCCTATTGTGGCGGCAATCGAAAGCCTGACTTTCGATTTGCGCCAGCAGGAGGCGAAGCAAATGCAGGATGCGCTCAGTCAGGCCGAAAAAGCGGTTGCCGGCAAGCATCCACTTATCCAGGATAATACGCGCGACAATATTCAATATAGCCGCGATTTGCAGGACATCACCGCCAAAATTGAGCAATACACTGAGCAAAAAACCAAGGTTGAGGCTCAGTCCAGTGAGATTGAAGCCGATTTTAAAAGCGCCGAGAAGAAAATCAGTCTGGCGGATTTAAGTCCTGAACTGGGCAAAATCCTGCATGAGCAGCGGCGTAATTTATCGATTCAGGATGAGTTTAAGCAGCAGTCCCAGGTTATTCAAAACGAAACCGCTGAAACCAGTCTTGCGCAGTTCAAAGTTGAAGACGAACTGAAACGGCTGATAGATGTCGACGCTGTGCTAAAGGACATGATGAAACAGCAGGTCGACCAAGCCTTGCCTGCGGATCAGCGCATGATGACACAAGCCGAGTTGCGGGTATTGCTGAATAATCAGAAAGAGTTGCTGAACAAGTTGTCTATGGCCTATGCAACCTATCTGCGTATGTTGGGCGACTTCGATTTTGCCAGACAACAGATGAACACTCAGGTCAGCAAGTTTGCGAGCTATTTGGACGAACGTTTGTTATGGGTGCCCAGTTCCGAACCGATCGGTTTGGGATACGTAACTGATTTGTATCATTCCATACAATGGATGTTGTCACCGTTTAACTGGATGGATTTAATCAAAGATGCCGTTAGATTAATCCTTCAGCACCAGTTTCTGGCCTTTATCGCAATACTGAGTTTGGTCGGTTTGCGGTTGAGCACAAACTGGGCAAAATTGCAGTTAACGGCTATTTCAGGCAAAACGGATAGTTACTATTACACCTTAAAATCTTTGGCCTACAACTTAATATTAGTGTTGCCGCTGCCGTTGATTCTCTATTTCGCGGGCCGTTTTTTGAGCGGCAGCGTTCAGGTCGCGGATTTCACGAGAACCGTCGGTGAGGGCTTGAAAGGCACGGCAATGCCTCTGTTTTTTCTGCAATTCTTTTACCGCGTGTTTGCAGTCGACGGTATAGCGCACAAACATTTTCAATGGCAAAAAAACATCGTCAGTCTGTTGCGCAGCCAGATCGTCTGGATACGGTATATTGTGGTGCCGGGGGTATTTATTATCGCCGGCACCAGCGCCTCTAAATTTTCATTGCACAGTGACAGTATCGGCCGTCTGGCATTGATTATTATCATGGTCGTGATGGCGGTGTTTGCGAGTCGGGTGTTAAGGCCTTCTACAGGGTTGTTATACGGCTATATCGACAGAAACCCTGACGGCTGGATTACTAAGCTGCGCTATGTTTGGTATGCGGCTGCCATTTGCATCCCGTTGGTTATCATCGGTTTTGCTGTCGCGGGCTATTATTTGAGCGCGTTGGAGTTACAGCAAAAGCTCGTTATTACCTTGCGGTTGATTTTTTTGACTATCATCGTTCATGCGCTGGTATTCCGCTGGTTAACGCTGGTTAACCGCCAGTTAGCTATCACCAATGCCAAGCAAAAACGTAAAGCCGCGGCAATTCCCGAAAAGCATTTGGCCGGGGCCGAAGATCCGGTGTTGCCGCTTGATGAGCAGCAAATCGATATTCCTAAAGTGAATGCCCAAACTATCAAGCTGCTTAACGTCGCCATCGGTTTCACGCTGGTGGTCGGTTTTTGGATGATTTGGAAAAACATCTTGCCAGCCTTTTCATTTTTGGATGATATTGTGCTTTGGCAGCATCTGGTTAATGTCGATAATCAGGAAAGTTACCAGCCGATCACGCTGACCAATTTGTTGCTGGCCGGGCTATACGGTTTTATTGCGGTCGTTGCGGTGCGGAATTTTTCCGGCGTGATGGAATTACTGCTTTTTAGGCGTTTATCGATAGAGGCGGGTAGCCGCTATGCCGTTAATCAACTCGCGAAATATATTTTGTTTTCTATCGGCTTTATCAGCGTTGCAAACGAGCTGGGTGGCAGTTGGTCGCAAGTGCAATGGTTGGTTGCTGCGCTCAGTGTCGGCTTAGGTTTCGGTTTGCAGGAAATTTTCGCCAACATGGTTTCAGGGATTATCCTGTTATTTGAGCGTCCGATTCGAGTCGGCGATACCGTTACGATAGGTAGCGTCACCGGCAAAGTCAGCCGTATTCAGATGCGCGCGACTACGCTGGTCGATATGGATCAGAAAGACCTGGTTGTGCCGAACAAGACTTTTATTACCAGTCAGCTTATAAACTGGACGTTAAGCGATCCAATCACCCGCGTGGTCATTCCTGTCGGTATTGCGTATGGTTCCGATATTGAGCTGGCGCATAAGATCATGATCGAGACGGTCAGCTCAACGCCGATGGTACTTGCAGATCCAGAGCCGAGCGTGTTACTGGTCGGTTTCGGCGATAGCTCGCTGAATTTTTCGATTCGTGTCTATGTTAGTGAGCTGGTGGATCGAATGCCGGTTACGCATGATTTACATATTCGACTTGAAAAAGCCTTGCGTGAGCATAAGATAGAAATTCCTTTTCCTCAAAGGGATATTCATGTTCGTTCAGTAATACATGAGCATGACCCGGTAAATCAAGATTTGCAGCAAATTGTCCATGGGTAAGGAAAGCTTTTAGTTGGTAATGTCGATTATGGTGCTATGATTCGGCCAAGGGTTGTTTTTACTATTTATCTCGCACAAAGAAGAACCTATGAATTTGAATTTGGAAAAAATAAATGGTTGCACCGTCCTTTTTATCAGGGAAGAAAGAATCGATGCGCATAATTCGGGAGAATTAAAGGAAGCTATTCTGCATCTGATAGAGCATGGCGAAGTCAATCTTATTGCCCAGCTCGAACAGGTGCGTTTTATTGATAGCTCCGGTTTAGGCGCATTGTTGTCAGGCTATAAAAACGCGGCAGCCAGGTCAGGCAAGCTGGCTCTCGCCAATATGCAGCAACAGGTGTTATCGATGTTTGAGCTAACCCGCTTGAACAGGGTTTTCGATATTTATGCGGATTTAAACGAGGCTTTTGACAGCGAAGCCTAGAGGTTTTTATATGTGTGACTCGATTATTCAGGTAGAGGTAATCATTCCGACGCAGACCAAATATCTGGATTTGATCGGAAGCATCGGCGAGCATATAGCGAAAAAACTGGACGAATTTTCCGGCGACAAGGAGGCGCTCGCATATCATTTAAACTTGGTGTTAACGGAAGCGACCATTAATGCCATCAAACACGGAACCATGACGAATCCCAGCGATACTGTCAGAATAACCATCAATATTCAAGAAAACGAACTGAACATCAAAGTGTACGATCATGGTCAGGGCTTCGATTTGGAATCCGTGCCTTTACCGGATCTTGATCAACCTAAAGAAGGCGGCATGGGCATATTTTTTATTCGCACCTTGATGGATTCGGTGACTTATACTCGGCAGGGCGATTGTAATGTCTTGGAAATTATTAAACATTTGAGTTAAAGAATTTCACCACGAAGGCACGAAGAACACGAAAATTTAAAGGAAAAAGTATATTTAATAGAACACGGATTAAACGGATAAACACGGATTTAAAAGCGTCATCGAACTTGGCTTGGGCTAAAAATCCGTGTAAATCCGCCTTGGATCCGTGTTCCATTTCTTTTCTTTTCTTTTCTTTTCGCTGAGTAGTTACGCGTAATCTTTGTTACAGCCAGGTTGAAATCGATGTGTACACAACTGTAGACTTTTTATTTCATGCTAAATAGAATTCGGCTATGAAATATGAATGGAATGACGACAAGGCAGCTGCCAACGTATCAAAGCATGGCGTTACGTTTGAAGAAGCCAAGACGGTTTTCAATGATCCTTTGTTTGTGGATTTCTATGATCCCGATCATTCTTATGGCGAACATCGTTTTATTTTAATAGGCGAATCACATCAAGGACGTTTATTGCTTATTTCGTATATGGAACGTAACGATGTTATTCGGTTGATTAGCGCAAGAGAAGCAACACAATTGGAGCGGAAAACATATGAACAAGATTGAAATGGAAGATGAACTTAGACCTGAATATGATTTGAAAAGCTTACAGGTAAGAAAAGTTGGCCCTGGGCGTAAAAAGTTCGGTGACATGGTTCGCTTGGAACCGGATGTCATTGAAGCATTTCCGGATGCCAAGGCTGTTAATGAAGCATTGCGCTCATTAATTGATATTGCCAAGCGTTCTACTCACTTAACTCGGCACACCAGCTAACTTTGCAGTTCTTTTATCGGATCATCCTATGGCCCTCACTGGTGTAATTGACGGAAAATTTCCAAAAAAGTTTCGTAGGTCTGGGGTTGGTGCGTTTAAAAAGTAGATAACGGGACAAATAATAAATCCGTGTCTATCAATCCTTATTTTATACCCAAAGAGCATAAGTTTCGTTTGAGCGGACAAGCCGCTCAACTCAGCTTTATAACTACCGGATAAGCAATTGAACAGACCTGTCAGAACCTGGTCGACTGACCTGCGGCATATAGCTGAAAGAGCGTTGGGTAAACAAGCCGGCCATCAATTGTGGCAAAAATACCATTCAGCGTTTTCGGCTGAATATCAGGCGCTGGTTTCGCCGCGTTATGTATTAAAAGATATACTGCATCTTGAGCAGATTCTTACTTCAAACAACAATCAGCGCATCAGCCTGCTTAATCCCTGCAAGCAAGTCGAGCATTACCGGCTGCATTTTTACAGCCGGCAACCGCGTTATTTAGATGAATATATTCCGGTCCTGGAAAATATGCATTTAAGGATCATGGATCAGGTGCAGTTTTCGGTTACGGTTGACGGCATTACCCTGTTTATTAAAAGTTTTACGATTAAAACAAAAAGCCAGTGCGCTTCTCTCGCCAAGTTAAAAAGCCGGGTGCTGGAAACCGTTCAGGTGATGATGGCCGGGGCTGTTGAAAATGATGCGCTGAATAAGCTTTGCGTCCTGACCGGGCTGGCTTGGCCGGAAATCGATGTGCTCAGGGCTTATCGAAATTACTACCTGCAGCTGGGACACCAGACTACCCGGATCAGTGTTCATCATGCTTTGCTGAGCAATCCCCAGGTTGCTTTGGGCTTATTTAATTATTTTGAAGCGCGTTTTAGACCGGATGCCGAATGGAACGATCCGATGATTCGCGAAGAGCAGGCTTCATTCCCGTTGCGTTTGCAATTGCTGGAGACCCTGGCTTCGGTTTCCGACATTAATGATGACCGGATTTTACGCACGTTGTTTAATCTGATCGATGCGACGATGCGCTGTAATTTTCATACGCGTCACGGTCGGGCTGATTATTTTATTGCTTTTAAAATTAACAGTCTAGGTATTATCGAAATGCCTGCTCCCAAGCCGCAAAACGAGATTTATGTTCACGCGGTCGATATGGAAGGTATACATCTACGTAGCGGCAAGATTTCCCGAGGCGGTATTCGCTGGTCGGATCGTCCCGATGATTTCAGGGCCGAAATTTTGGGGTTGATGCAAACCCAAATCAGTAAAAATGCGCTGATTGTCCCGACAGGAGCCAAGGGCGGATTTGTCGTTAAAAAGAGTGGATCATCCAGTTTGGGAATAAAAGAAGCCGGAAAAAAAGCTTATCTTACGCTGATACGCGGCTTGCTTGATTTAACCGATAATTACGTTGGCGACGAGATTGTCAGTCCTGAGGGCATTGTCTGTTACGATGATCCCGATCCGTATCTGGTGGTGGCGGCCGATAAAGGCACGGCCCAGTTCTCGGATATTGCCAATGCTGTTTCGGCCGAATACCAATTCTGGTTAGGCGATGCCTTTGCCAGCGGCGGCTCCCGCGGTTACGACCACAAAGCGCTAGGCATTACGGCGCGAGGCGCTTGGGAATGTATCAAACGCCATTTTCGTGAGTTAGGAAAGGACATACAAAGTGAAGCTTTTACTGTAGTCGGTATCGGCAGCATGGATGGCGATGTGTTTGGCAATGGCATGTTGTTATCGCCGCATATCCGTTTGTTGGCGGCTTTTAGCGGTCAGCATATTTTTATCGATCCAAATCCATCCGATAGCGATGCGGCATTTAATGAACGCAAGCGTTTGTTTGAATTGCCGGGTTCAAGTTGGAACGATTATGAGAGAACGCTTATCTCCGCAGGCGGCGGTGTCTATTCAAGATCGGACAAGGATATTCCGGTTTCTGCTGAGTTGAGAAAATGGTTAGGCGTGCGCTACAAATCACTGGATGGCGAATCTCTGATCCGTTATTTGCTGAGAGTTCCCGTGGAATTATTATGGCTGGGCGGTATCGGTACTTACGTAAAAGCCGGCACGGAAAAACACGAAGATGTCGGCGATCGGGCGAATGATATTGTGCGGGTGGATGCGGCCGATTTAGGTGCGAGCGTAGTTGGCGAGGGCGCTAATCTAGGCTTTACGCAAAAGGCGCGTATCGAATATAGCTTGAGAGGAGGGCGTATTAATACCGACGCGGTCGATAACTCGGCAGGCGTCGATACTTCCGATCATGAAGTGAATTTGAAAATTTTTCTGGTCGGTCTGCAAAAGAAAAAACTGATTGCTGATTACCAGCCGCTATTCATCAGTATGACTGAGGATGTTTGCCGCTTGGTGTTGGCTGACAATATCGCCCAAAGTCTGTGTTTATCTTTAGATCAATTACGCTGTGCGGAAAACCCGGCAGCTTTTTTGCAACTGGCCGAACATCTGGAAATTGCCGGATTTTTCGATAGAGCCATTGAATGCTTTCCGCAAACCAAAGAGGTCATGTCCCGGTCCGGGCAGCTCGTAACCCGGCCTGAGCTCGCGGTATTGATGGCGGCAAGCAAAATGTACCTGACTCAATTGATCAAAGATCAAGCCGTTTTACTGCATGAAGAATGCTGTCAGCGCTATTTACATGCTTATTTTCCGGAGCAGATCAGCAAACAGTACGGAAATTATCTTTCCGGTCATCCTTTGGCCCATGAAATTACAGCCACCCTGATTAGTAATAAAATCATCAATCAGGCGGGTTGCTGTTTTTTAAGCCTGGATGCCGACAGCGCTTATATTTTGGATCATGTCACTTGTTACCTGACTTTCGACCAGGTTTTGGATGCCGATGCTTTACGGCAAGCAATTAGTGCGCTGGATAATAAAATAGCGGCCGGTAAGCAATATCGGTTGTTGATGCAATTGGAAGACATCCTGGCCGGTTTTTGCCGCTGGGCTGTAATGCAAGAAAGGAAAATTCGTCCAAACAAACAAACTATTGATTGTTATAGCCGTCATTTAGAAGATTATCAGTGCTATTTTAAAAGCGATTATGGTGAATTCAATGAACAGCTAGAACAATATCGGCAAGATGGCGTTCCCGACCAACTCGCTCTTAGAATGGCGTTTATATCCAGCCTCAATGATTTTCCGTTAATCGTTTCGTTAGCCGTCGAAACGGGGCAGGAATTTGTCAGCGTACTGAAACTATTCAAAGAAACAACGCGTTATTTAGGCTTGTATGAGGTTTGTGAACAGTTGGCGAGCATGTCGATGCATGATGTTTGGGAGCAAAAAGTGCTGGACGAATTGCAAGAGGATATGAAACGAGCGATTAGCATAGCGATTAAGAATATCTTTGCAAATAAGGTAGAAACTTGTGATGACTACTTCGACCAGCCGGATCAGAAACATAAAATCAACCGGTACCGACGGGTTTATCAGGAAATTAACAATACATTGCCCGTTAATCTGTTTCCGTATATTGCGTTAATTAAAGAACTAAAATATTTAGTTGATGGAGGTTTGTAGAGCAGGAGTCGTTGTGCTTATTCGAATGAATGTGCGGTACGAAGGGGATTGATTGGCTTTTTGAAAGCTTTCTCCCTCGCTCTATTTTTGTAAAGAGGAGGGAAGAAAGCCGGAATTTATGCGTGTAGAGAAATATAATTACGCTGTTGGCTTTGCTTTTGCTGCAATAGCGCTGCCTTCTTTCAATTGCTCGGCATAAAAGTCTTTGACCGCTTTAGGATCAAACGTTAAGAATGTGCCGCCTGATTCAAAATGTTGAATAAAAACTTTGCCGATTGCATAAGTTGCCGCGCCCGAAATAACCGGCATGCTGACTGCGCCTAATGCAGAGCCGACAACCGGAATAACTTTAATTGTACTTGCAAGTATTGGGGATAACGAGGAAGAAAATCCGCCGCCAGTTAAAGCGCCTAAAATGTTTTTACCTTTATTCTGCATGAATTCTACGCCGTAAAGGTTACTCAAGCGTCTTAGCATCTCAAGTTGGATCCCGGTAACGGCTACGAAATCAAACACCGGAATGGGGACAATTCCTGCTGCGAGGGCGCAATACATACTTGTTTGCACAATACCTTGTGCTTCTTCAGTTTTATCGTTTACTGCGGGCGTATTTTCAGACATTACTGCCTCCAAAATGAGTTAAAATTTAGTGCTGATCCACTAAAAAAACATACTACTACACTTTGCCACAGATTCAAAACTTTAGGCAGAGCTTCAGTAGACTTCCATAGCCTTGTTAATTATTGCTTTAAGTTATTTTTAATAATGACAAGTGACAAAGCATGCTATTTTAATCACAATTACTACGTAGTAATACGTAACGAATGTGTGTGATTAAATACATTGGAGTGTAAAAGTGGATAAAAAACTGGTTCAAAGCGTTTTTTTGAGTGTATGCCGAGCTTTCCCGCATAATACGGCTATCAGTGAGTCGAATCGGAATATCTCCTTTGAACAATTAAATCAATATGCCAATCAAGCAGCATCACAAATTATTGAGCAGGGTGTAAAAAATGGCGACGTCGTAGGCTTGTTAATTGAAGCAAGTATCGATTATGTCATTGCGATGCTGGCAGTGCTGAAAGCCGGCGGGATTTTTATGCCGATAGATCCGGAGACGCCGAAGAAAAGACTGGAGTTTATTATTGATAAAACGGCACCCAAGCTGGTTATCACTAATAAACCCGAGTTTGCCGATATAGTGGTGGATTATTCCGTAAAGGTAACGATGTTGGCGACATCACAGCATGAAACCGCTTTAGAACCCGAGGTGGCCGTTGACGGCAACGACAGCGCCTATATTGTGTTCACCTCAGGATCGACCGGATTTCCCAAAGCGATTGAAGGCCAACACAAAGGCTTAAGTCACTTCATCCATTGGGAGATGAAGGCATTCGCATTAACGGAAACTACCAAGGTGGCCTGGTTGGCGCCGCCTACTTTTGATGTAAGTCTGCGCGATATTTTCGTACCGTTGCTGTCAGGCGGCACTTTAGTTATTCCGGATGCGGAGCTGCGCAAAAAAACGGCTTACTTGCCGGCTTGGTTGGCAGACAATGAAGTGACGTTAATGCATTGCGTACCGTCGCTTTTCAGGATGCTAACCAAAGAGTTTCAAGAGAGTGATAGCTCTAACGTATCAACTGATTTGCAACGAATATTGCTCGCCGGCGAGCCGCTTTACGCTAAGGATGTGATGGCTTGGCGAGAGTTGTTCGGTGAACGGATTGAGTTGGTCAATATTTATGGCCCGTCCGAAACAACGTTGGCGAAAGCTTATTATCCGATCAAAGACCTACCCGCCCAGCCGCAGGCAATGATTCCGATTGGGCAAGCCATATCCAACAGCGCATTGCTGATCATAAAAAACAGCCGCTTGTGCTCTATCGGGGAAATCGGCGAAATTTATATTAAAACGCCGTTTCGCAGTAAAGGCTATTACGGCGATCCTGAATTAACCGCAGCGGTTTTCATACAAAATCCGTTGCATCAAGATAGCGAAGATATTGTCTATAAAACCGGCGATTCCGGGCGTTATTTGCCCGATCACGGTGTCGAGTTTCTAGGCCGCCAGGATAATCAAGTCAAAATCAATGGCGTTCGCATCGAGCTGGCCGAAATCGAACAAGCTGTTTTGACACATGACGAGATTGAGCAGGCCGTCGTGGTTGTTCATACAGTCGATAAGCAAGATAAGGTGTTGGTCTGCTATTTTGTTGCGCGTACTCCGCTGAGCAACGATGCACTGCGCGAACATTTGCGCCAATGGTTGCCGTCCGCAATGCTGCCGACTTTTTTTGTGCCGTTAACGGAAATGCCGTTGAATTTGCACGGCAAGGTCGACAGAAAAGCACTGCCTAAACCGGATGAATTGCTCTATGCCGAACATTATCAACCGCCCGAAAACGATATAGAAGTTGAACTGGTCAAACAGTGGCAACAATTGCTTGGCTTGAACAAAATCGGCGTCACACATGCCTTTATGGACATGGGCGGCGATTCACTAAAAGCCATGCGCATGGTTTCCGGCATATATAAGGTGTTCAATGTCGACATCAGCTTAAAAGACTTCTTCGCCCAGCCGACTGTTCGCCAGTTGGCACGCTTGATTGCGGCGGCTAAAACAGCCGAAAAACATGCGATCCTGCCGGTGCGGCAAGCGCCCGACTATGCCGTATCGCACTCGCAAAAACGCTTATGGCTGATGGATCAAATGCATATTGATTCGGTTGCTTACAATCTCCCGGAAGCCTTGCTGATCAAAGGTGAATTGAATGTTCAGGCTTTAGGCGACGCCTTGCAAGTGCTGGTGGACCGGCATGAATCATTGCGAACGCGCTTTATTGAACGAAACGGCGAACCTCGCCAAATAATAGAAGCTATCCGCGTCGAATTGCCGCTAATCGATTTGAGTTCATTGACCGATCCCGATGCGGAAGCTTTAATTCATGTCGATAAGGATTTACGGCAGGCATTTGATTTTCAGCGTGCACCGCTGTTCCGGACAAGCCTGCTGAAACTGGCGCCGCAACGCCATGTATTGCTTTTCAATATTCACCACATCATCAGCGACGGTTGGTCGTTGGGTGTGTTAACTCGGGAATGGATGTCCGTTTATCAAGCTTTGCGCAATGGACAGGCGTTGTCGCTAACTCCGTTGTGTATTCAATATAAAGATTATGCCGCTTGGCAAAATCAATACCTAGAATCTTCGGAAGCGTTAAAACATCGGCAATATTGGCTCACGCAATTATCCGGCGAGTTGCCGGTACTGAACATGCCGACCGATTACCCCAGACCGGCAGTACAAACCTTTAAAGGCGCCACACTGCATTTCAAATTGCCGGATTTTACGCTGCAACAATTCAAAACGCTGTTGAATGCGCGTCAGGCCAGCCTGTTCATGGGCTTATGCGCGGTCGTAAAAGTTTTATTGTACCGTTACACCGGGCAGCAGGACTTGATTTTAGGCACACCGGTCGTCGGGCGCGGGCATAGCGACCTGGAAAACCAATTGGGCTTTTATGTGAATACGCTGGCGTTGCGTGACAGCATCGATCCCGAACAGCCTTTTGCCGCTTTAGTCGATCAAGTGAATGCGACTGCGATCGCTGCGTTCGATCATCAGCTTTACCCATTCGATATGCTGGTCAACGATTTGACGATTCAACGCGACATGAGCCGTTCGCCGGTTTTCGATGTGATGCTGGCTTTGCAGAATAATGAGACCGGCATAACGGCTATCGACGGCTTAAATATTGAACCTTTTGTCAAAGAGAATCACTGGGATATTAGCCGTTACGACCTGCTGTTTCATTTTAGCGAGGGTGCGGATGGCCTGGAACTCGACCTTAACTTTAATCCCGATCTATTTGCCGAAACACGGATGCGGCGTCTAGGCGACCATATCCTGCAATTATTTGACAGCATCTTGCAGCAGCCGGAGTGCGCCGTTGCAAAATTGCCGATGCTGACAACCGTCGAGCAGCAACAGTTGGCAAGTTTTAACCCTGCTTGCACCGATACTGTCAACAACACGACCATCGCCGATGTTTTTGAGCGGCAAGCGGCATTGACGCCGGATAACGATGCGTTGGTCACGCCGGAATATACGTTGACTTACCGGCAGTTAAATAGCCAAGCCAACCAATGCGCCCAGCGTTTGCAAACTCTAGTGCCTGAATATGCAGTTGTTGCCGTTTACAGCGAGCGGGTCGACACTTTGTTATTGCTGGCTTGTGCAAAAGCCGGCGTCGTATATTTGCCGATCGATGCCGGTTTGCCGCTACAGCGTGTCCGGTATATGTTGGAGCAAAGCGGCTGTCATACACTGCTGCATAGATGTCAAACAGCCGTTCCTGCGGTATTGTCGTCCGTTTATCCTTGTCTGGCGTGGGCCGGTGAGGGCGATTCCGAACTCGATGCAATCAATCCTCAGCGTCAAACCCGGGCTGACGATGTTGCTTATATTTTATACACATCAGGGTCGACCGGGCAGCCGAAAGGCGTCAGGGTCAAGCACAACGGCTTTGTGAATATGGCGTTAGCGCAAGTTGACGGTTTTTCAGTGTCGGCCGGCGACCGTGTTTTGCAGTTTGCATCGGTCGCGTTCGATGCATCGTTATCCGAAGTTTTTATGGCTTTATTTAGCGGTGCCGGTTTGGTGACTATCGACCAAGCGACGATTAACGATACCTCCGGCTTTATCGATTATCTGGCGCGTTACCGGGTTACTCACCTGACCTTGCCGCCTGTTTATTTGCAAGCCTTGCAACGGCAAGCGATGCCGACGTTAAAAACCTTGATTACTGCCGGCGAAGCGCCGCATATCGACGATGCGCTGCATTACGCCCGTCACTGCGCTTATTTCAATGCTTACGGGCCGACGGAAACTTCGGTATGCGCATCGTATTATTGCGTTGATGCGCATACCGATTATCGGCAACGCATTCCTGTCGGTGCCGCGCTTCCGAGCTTGGTGATTTATGTACTGGATGACGCGCTTAACCAGCAGCCTGTCGGTATCGCCGGTGAAATTTATATCGGCGGCATTGGCGTGGCGAAAGACTATGTCAATGCGCCTGAATTAACCGCCGCCGGTTTTGTGTCGCTGCCGCGGCTGTGCCCGACGACGCTTTATAAAACCGGCGATTTAGGTTGTTGGAACGAAGCGGGACAGCTTGAATATTTAGGCCGTAAAGATCAGCAAGTCAAAGTGTCCGGTTACCGGATTGAGACTGCTGAAGTGGCTTATGCGTTGCGTCAATTTTCGGAGATCGAGCAAGCCGTCGTTGCGGTACAAAAAGACGGTCGCGAGCAAAATGCGTTATGCGCGTATTACACGCGTGCCGGAAAAATCGAACTGTGGCCGTCGATTGCCGAATTTTATGTCTATGACGACATCGTTTACCACAGCATGGCGACCGACCATGCCCGCAACGACCGGTATCGCGCCGCTTTCGCGAAAGTGTTGAAAGGCAAAACCGTCGTCGAAATCGGTCCCGGTCCTGAAGTCATTTTGAGCCGATTATGCCTTGAAGCCGGAGCCGAGAAAATCTACGCGATTGAATTGCTCGAGGAAACCTATCGCAAAGCTCAGCAAACCTTGAAGCGCTTGGGCTTGGAAGATAAAATCCAGCTGTTGCACGGCAATGCGATGACTGTCGAATTGCCGGAGCAGGTCGATTATTGTATTTCCGAAATCGTCGGCGGCATCGGCGGTTCCGAAGGGGCGGCGAAAATCATCAATTCGGCGCGGCGCTTTTTACGCAATCCGCAAAACATGCTGCCGACGCGCAGCTTAACTAAAATTGCGGCGATTCAATTATCCGAAAGCGACTTCGATTTCCATTTTTCGGCGATTGCCGCGCATTATGTCGAACGCATTTTCAGCCAGACCGGTTATCCGTTCGACCTGCGTTTATGTTTAAAAGGATTGCCGGAGACTGCAATCATCTCCAACGCCGATGTTTTTGAAGACCTGGATTATACCCACGATATTCCGCTCGAAACCGAACATGATATTGTCCTGAACTTCGATAGGGACAGCCTTTTTACCGGTTTCCTGGTCTGGCTGACGCTGTACCCCGATGCCGACGAAGTGATCGATATTTTATACAGCCAGGACAGTTGGATTCCGGTGTATTTACCGGTTTCGATTGCAGGCATTGCGGTCGGGAAAGGCGATGTGTTTAAAGCGACATTGCAACGCAAATTGTGTGCGAACGGCCTGAATCCCGATTATTTTATCGAAGGTACGTTATATAAAGCCGACGGACAGGAGATTCCGGTTTCGTATGTCGCTTATCATAACCAACCGCAATTCCAGGCCAGCGAGTTTTATCGCCGGCTATTCGTCGGCAAAGGCGAAATTCCAGTCAGGCCGGCGCTTGCGCTAGCGAAGTTGCGCTCGTTTTTGGCCGAGTCTTTACCGGCTTATATGATACCGGCGCATTTCACGGAGCTGGAAAGCTTGCCATTGAATAGCTCCGGAAAAGTTGATTTAAAAGCGCTGCCGGTTCCGTTTACAGTAAGCAGCGGCGAACAAACCGAGCATTATGCGGCTCCGACAACTGATGCGGAACGGCATTTGGTCGAGATATGGCAAGAGGTTCTGGATCAAAAACCGATCGGCATTCACGATCATTATTTTCATCGCGGCGGCGACTCGATTCGCGCGATACAAATTGTCGCGCGTTTGCGCGAACGCAATCTAAAACTGGATGTGCGCGATATTTTCCAATACCCGACCATTTACGAACTGGCAATGCAGGTGACTGAAGTTGTCAAAGCCGTCGATCAGAGTCCGGTAACCGGTGTGATTCCGTTAACGCCGATCCAGCACTGGTTCTTTGCGCAAAACACGCCAGCTCCCCAACATTTCAATCAGGCTGTTTTGCTAAAACTTAACGGCCGGGCGCAAAAAGCCGATCTGCAAACCGTGTTGGAACAGTTGCACAGCCATCATGATGCGTTGCGCACTCAATTTAAACTTGGCGCGAGCATCGCCCAGGAAATTTGCGAAACAGAGGGAAGCGCTAATTTGCAGGAAGTCGATTTACGCGAACAAGCCGAGCCGGCTCAAGCAATGCAACAACATGCCGATGCGGCGCAGGCCGCTATCGATTTAAGTGCGGGACCTTTATTCAACGCTGTGTTGTATCGCTTGCCCGAGAAAGATTGTTTGCTGTTGTTTTGCCATCATTTGGTTATCGACGGCGTATCCTGGCGTATCTTGTTGGAAGATTTCAGTAGCGCTTACCGGCAAATACTTGATGGACAAACCATTTCATTACCTTTGAAAAGCGATTCTTTTAAAAGCCATGCCGAACGCCTGCAACAGTATGCTGAAAGCGCCGAATTAGGCCAACAGCTGCTTTATTGGCAAACCTTGGCTTCGGCAGTCGAGCCGAAACCGCAACCGAGTGCTGCGACGATAGCCGATGCCGGAGAATATACCTTCGCTTTGAATGAAGCCGATACGCATCTATTGCTGACCGATATTCACCAGGCATTCAACACACGCATTGACGACGTATTATTGGCGGCTTTGGCTGTCAGTATTTATCAATGGCAAGGGCGCAGGCAAATATTGATTGAAATGGAAGGCCATGGCCGGGATGAGCTGGAAGGTCTGGATACGCAACGCACCGTCGGTTGGTTTACCGTCGCTTATCCAAAATTGCTGCAATACGACCCGCAACAAAGCTTGGCCGGGTTATTGAAAGAAACCAAGGAGTCGCTGCGTCTTATACCGAATAAAGGTTTGGGGTACGGTGTATTGCGTTATTTACAGGGCCGGTCCGAGTTGGCGTTGACGCCGGAAATCGGTTTTAACTATTTGGGGCAAATGGATGGAGCTGACAGGAATGAGTTGTTCAGTATCGATTGGCAGGGCATGGGCCGCGCTGTCAGCGCCAAAATACCCCTGGCTCATGAGCTGGACATTTTAAGCTTGGTCGAGAACAAAGCGCTGCAATTTCATATTGCTTATAACAAGTTGCGTTATGCGGACGAAAGCATCCGGCAATTAGGCGATTTGTATCGGCAAAACATAACGTTATTGATTGCTTTCTGCATGGAACAAGACGGCAGCGAATTAACGCCGTCGGATTTGACTTACCAAGAAATCAGTATCGATGAACTGGATCTGCTGTTTGACGAATGATGGACTTAAATAAAGCAAACTTACAAGATCTTTATCCTTTATCGCCAATGCAGCAAGGCATGTTGTTTCATGCCTTGTACCAACCGGACAGTCATGCTTATTTCGAGCAAATGAGCTATGACATCCAGGGTGACTTGAATATTGATCTATTTAAACAAAGCTGGCAATTGCTGCACAATCGTCATGATGCGTTGCGTACTGTTTTTGTCTACAAAAAATCCGCCAAACTGTTGCAAATGGTGTTGAAGCACAGAGAGGTGGACTTCAACTGCATCGATTTAGCCGGTCTGGCGCCGGATCAACAAGCCGAACGTATCGAGCAATACCGGCAGCAGGACAGAGCCAGGGGTTTTGTTTTAACGAAAGACCGGTTGTCGCGGATTCAGCTGTTTAAAACACATGCCGACCGCTATGCGATGATTTGGAGTTTTCATCATATTATTCTGGATGCATGGTGCTTCGGCATCATTTATCAGGAATTGATGCGCTGTTACCAAAGCCTTCTATACAATCAGCCGCTACGCTTAGCGCCGGCACCGCCTTACAGTCGCTATATTCAATGGTTAAGTGCTCAAGATAAGGATGCCGCCCGCGATTTTTGGCAAAACTATCTGCAAGGCTATGACGTTGCCGTCAGTTTATACGGACACCAGCAACAGACCGATGATTATTGCTACGCGATACAAAAGCTGAGTTTGTCAAAAGAGGATTCCGACTGGCTCAGAGCCGCTGCCAGAACGGCGCAGGTTACGTTAAACACCGCCATTCAAGCGGCTTGGGCTTTGCTGTTAAGCGCACATAACAGCCGCAAGGATATTGTATTCGGCGTTACCGTGTCCGGGCGTCCGGCGGCGGTTGTCAATGTCGAAAATACAGTCGGTTTATTTATCAATACCGTGCCTTTGCGTGTTCTTATTGACGATCGGCTAAGTCTATCCGCACTGTTGCAGCATGTTCAGGATCAGGCGTTATCGACCGAATCCTATCATTATTACTCGTTGGCCGATATTCAAAGCCTCAGCGAGCTCAAGCAAAATTTGCTGAATCATGTGTTGGTGTTTGAGAACATTCCGCAAGTGGATGCCGAAGATTCCGGCATGCAAACCAGCGGTTTTGTGATTCGGCAAACCGATATGTTCGAACATTCGCATTATCCTTTCGCGCTGTCGATCAATCCCAATGAGTCGATTGAATTAACGTTGACCTATGATCGCTCGGTCTATAGCGATATAAAAATCGAGCGTGTGGCGAAGCAACTGGAGCATCTGCTATTGCAAATCGCGCAGCAATCGCAGTGTAGCGTTGCTGAACTTTCGATTTTGCCGGAAACAGAGCAGGCGCAAATTTTAAATCGCTTCAGTAAGCCAACTGACGAACCGGACAGTAAGCTGCTGCTTGATTTATTTGCCCGGCAACAAAGCATTTCTCCTGATGCGCTAGCCGTCAGCGGCAACAATCAGCAGTTGACCTATCGTGAGTTGGACGCCAGATCGAACCGCTTTGCGAATTACCTGATCCGCCAATACGGGCTTAAAGCCGAAGATAAAGTGGCCGTATTGCTGCCACGTGATGTCGATTTACCTGTTGCGTTACTGGGCATACTAAAAACCGGAGCCGCGTATGTGCCTTTGGATAACGCGTATCCTAAAGCACGGATTGATTACATTCTGGAGCATAGCCAAGCCACATTATTAGTTACGCCTAATTCCGATTCCGGTTGGTCTATACCAGCGGTAACGGTTGAACAGGCCGTCAATGAATGTGCTGTCGATTCTGAGCCAAGTATTAGCATATCGCCCGGGCAACTGGCGTACTTGATTTATACCTCCGGTTCCACAGGTCAGCCGAAAGGCGTCATGGTCGAACACGGCAATCTTGCTGCTTTCTGCATTAACTTACGGCAGCGATTCGGTTTTACCGAGCAGGATAAGCTGTTGGCTTTGACAACGATCAGTTTCGATATTTCGATATTAGAGCTGCTCTGCTCTTTGACTGTCGGCATGCAGGTAGTCATTGCCGATGATCAACAATGTCAGATGCCTGAAAAGGTGATTCGCTTGCTCCGCGATCATGCTATTACGATATTGCAATCCACGCCTTCCCGAATACAATGGTTGATTAATGCCGGAGGTGTCGAGGCGCTGACTACATTGCGGCTTATCTTGGTAGGTGGCGAAGCCTTGCCGGAAAGCTTGGCTGCACAGCTTAAACAACTGCCGACGACCCAGATCATCAATGTCTACGGCCCGACCGAAGCAACTATCTGGTCGACTTCCAAGGTCTTGGCAGACGATCAATTGACGATCGGCACTGCGTTGGCTGATGAGGGTATTTATATTCTGTCGCCCGAGCGCAAATTACAGGCGATCGGTGTTACCGGGGAAGTTGTGATTACCGGAAGTGGTGTTGGTCGCGGTTATTGGCAAGATGCGGAACGCACCGATAGAGTGTTTACGGCCGATCCATTCAGGCCTGGTCAAAGAATATATGCGACCGGTGATCTAGGCCGCTGGCTGGAAAATGGCGAAATTGAGTTTTTGGGGCGCAATGACGATCAAATCAAGATTCGCGGTTATCGTATCGAACTTGGCGAAATTGAACGTCATACCCTGAAGCATCCGGCAGTTGCAAGGGCGGCGGTTGTTAATAGCGGCAGTGCCGGGCATGGTATTTTAAACGCAGTTATCGTTCCTATTTCCTCAGGACATACGGCTGAAACACTGACCGTTGAACTGCGTAAACATTTAGCGCAATGGCTGCCGGAGTTTATGATTCCCAGCCGCTTTGTAGTAAGCGATGATTTGCCGCTAAACAGTAACGGTAAAGTTGACCGTAAAGCGCTGGCAAAAGCCTTGGGAGAGTTGACCGAGCCTCAGTGTCCGTACCGGGCAGCGCGAAATGAATTGGAACTGCAGGTTGTAGCGCTTTGGGAGCAGGTGCTTCAGCACCGGCCTATCGGTATCGATGATGATTTTTTTAGTCTGGGCGGCAATAGTATCAATGCGATTCAACTGCTGTCGCAACAGAGCAAGTTATTCGGTAGAGATATTTTACTCAGCGATTTTTGGTCGCATCCGACTATTTCGGCATTAACCGAAGCATTAGCAGATAATCGGCAATCGGCGATGATAGCGCTGAATAATCATGCCAACGCGCCGACAGTCTTTTGTTTTCCTCCGATTACAGGTTTCGGTGCCGTCTTTAGAGGTTTGGCTGAACATTTGTCTTGTTCCTGCTACAGCTTTGATATTGTTCCGGATATCGATTGGATAGCCTACAGCATTGCAGCGATTAAACAAGTGCAACCGCAAGGGCCGTATGTGTTACTCGGTTATTCAGCGGGCGGCAACTATGCTTATAGCGTCGCCGCAGCGATGCAAAGGCGGGGCGAGCAGGTCCGTGCAGTGATCTTGATCGATAGTATTAGGGTCACGGAAGTTATAGCCTTAAACGAGCAGGAAAAGCACGATATTATTGAGCTGGCTCTACAAGAATCGCAGTTGTTGACCACCCTTGATAAAGAGCGTGTCTATTCGATCATGAGGGCTTACTTGGATTTCATTTTGCAACATCCGAATCGGTCTGCGTTAACGGCAGACCTATTTTGCCTAAGTGCTGAAAACCAAGACGGATTATCTTTACCGAGTAATGGTTTCAGCCGGGATTGGTCGGCTTCAACACTGGGTACAGTGATTAATTATCAAGGCGAGGGCAATCATTTCCAAGTTTTGACGCAGCCGCAATTGGCACATAATGCCGAAGTCATACAAAACATTTTAAATAAGTTATGAAATTATTGGATTTTTTTAATAAGGAAAGCCGGGCGCCTAAAAGACAGATCGTGTTTACAGCATTGATTTCCGGTCTAGCGAATGGTTATTTATTGACCATTATTAATGATGCGGCGGAAACGGTTAATAAAAGTGAAGAGTTACAAATGAGTAACTTTTTTCTATTCTTAATTGACTTAATATTGTTAATTTACACCAAACAATACTCCTTAAAGCAAGCCACGGTTGCAGCGGAAGATGCAATTAATCGCGTCAGGATTCGAGTAGCGAATAAGTTACGCGGGACCGAATTGCCGTATATTGAAACGGCAGGTCAAGCCAAAATATTTGCCAGTATTACCCAAGATACTAGTTTAATATCAGAATCCGCCATTATTCTGATTAATGCTTGTCAGCAAATGATCGTGGTATGTATCTGCTTACTATATATTGCCTGGCTATCACTACCGGGCTTTATTGTTACTGTTTCAATACTAAGTATATCAGTGTTGATGTATTTATATAATTCAAAACATATCGGCGCTCAATTACATGACGTGGCCAATAAAGAATCTGATTTTTTTAATGGTATCAAAAGTATTTTGGTTGGATTTAAAGAAATTAAAATTAACCAAAAAAAGAATAACGCATTATTCGCACATATCGAAACAATTGCCAAAGACGCTCAAGAAATTAAAGTAGCGGCTGGCTTACATTTTGTTATTGAACTAATGTTCGCACAAACGTCGTTTTATATTTTATGTGCTGCGATTATTTTCATTTTGCCGATTTTGAGTGCGACCGAGATTGATCAAGTCGTTGGAATTACTGTTGCCATTCTATTTCTATTTGGCCCGTTAAGCATGGTAGTCAGCGCATTTCCGATGTTCGTGCGCGCTAATGTCGCAGTAGAAAATATTTATCAATTAGAGCATGAAATTGATGTGTCCAGCAAAGCACAGCAGCCGACACTTCCTCAACCACCTGTTTTCGAAAGCCTGGAATTCGAACAAGTCGGTTTTTACTACCCACAACAAGGCGAAAGTACACCATTCGGAGTAGGACCGCTCAGTTTTAAAATTAATAAAGGTGAAACTTTGTTTATCGTTGGCGGTAACGGCAGCGGTAAATCTACATTGCTTAAATTATTAGTCGGGCTTTATTATCCTTTGTCAGGCAATATTTATGTTAACGATAAGCTTCTGGAGGCTGATGATTACGTACACTATCGTGAACTGTATTCAACGATATTTACCGATTTTCATTTATTTGACCGGCTATACGGCATTGAAGAAGTCGATGGTGCCCGTGTAGATGAACTGTTAAAAATCATGGGTTTGTCGAAGAAAACTAATTTTAAGAATCATGGCTTTACTAATACGGACTTATCGACCGGGCAAAAGAAGCGCTTAGCTTATATTGCCTCAGTACTTGAAGATAAGCAGATTTATATCTTCGATGAATGGGCGGCCGATCAAGATCCTGAATTTCGTCAATATTTTTATGAAGTCTTATTGAAAGACTTAAAGGCTAAAGGTAAGACTGTAATCGCGGTAAGTCATGATGATCGTTACTTTTTTGCTGCCGATAAGGTTATAAAAATAGAATATGGCCGAATTATTGATTAGTCGTTGACCGTAGGAGACACATGTCATCATCGTTTTGGCCGATAATTGTTAGGCTATGGCAGGTACGCAATATAATCATAAAGAATTAAAATAGTGGATTTCACCCCATGCTTATAATAAAAAAAGAACTGGCAGCGTTTGTGCTGGCGATAGCTTCTACTACAACGGTTATGGCGGATGACTTTAATAAATCCATCGAAAAAGCGCTCAAACTTGGACAAGATGATGCCAAATATGGACAGATTAAATTTGATTTACGCTACCGTTACGACAACACCGATAGCACCAATCCAAAAAAAGAAGTTGCCAACGCGTCTACTGTGCGTTTGCGCTTGGGCTATTTAACGCCTACTTTCAAAGGATTTCAGGCTTATGCCGAGTTTCAAGGTAATCAGGATATAGGTGTTAACAGTTATGACAGTAGAATGAATGGCAAAACCCAGTATGAACAAATTGCTGACCCTCAGCAAAATGAACTTAATCAATTATGGGTGAGTTATAAAGGCCTTCCTAATACCGAAGCTAGATTAGGTCGGCAGGTAATACAAATAGATAATGAACGTTTTATCGGTGCAGCGGCATGGCGACAGTTAGAGCGAACCTATGATGCTTTTTTACTAAATAATACCTCATTGCCAAATACCTCGATTACTCTTGGTTATATCAACAAAGATCAAAATACCGACTCCAGCATACAAAGTTTGCAATTACCGTTAGCAAATATTAGCTATAACTTCGCTAATTTCGGTAAATTAACCGGATATTCTTATTTTATGGATTTCAGGGATACTGCTTTATATCAAGCATCCAATCAGACTTATGGTGTAAGTTTTGAGGGAGCCCGTAAACTTAATGATACTTTAGGTTTTGTATATAGAACTGAATATGCATACCAGAGCAATTATGGTCAAAGTATTCCTTACCAGGCGGATTATTACCATATTATCGGCGGCTTTAGCGCTTATGGTTTTATAGTCAAAGGGGCCATGGAACAATTAGGAGGCAAAGGCTTAAATAAAACTTTTGATACTCCTTTAGGTTTGGTGCATAAATTTAGCGGTTGGGCGGATGTATTTGTTGTTACGCCTAATGATGGTTATCGGGATGTTTATGCCAGTGTCGAAAAAGAGCTGATGGGTATTAAATTAATAGGTTTTTATCGTGATTGGTCTGACGATAGCAGTAAAAAACATTATGGTGATGAATGGGATTTTATGGTTACTAAAGAGTTTTTTAAACATTACAATCTAATGGCAAAATATGCTTACTTCAATGCCGATGCTGACGGCTCGGCAATTGGTAAATACGACACGCAAAAAATATGGCTTGGAGCTGGAATCGTCTTCTAGAAATAGTCAATAAGTTGTTTTAAAAGATAGTAACCTTTTTATTATATAAGTAACATGATGATTAATTACTGAAAATGAATAAAGCCAAAAAAATTATTAGCATAGTTCTAGTTTATTTAATTACTCTTTTTATAAGTCCGTCGCTAGTTCTAGCTAATGATCAGCCTATTTCAAATGAGCCCGCAAACGAAATACAAGCTATTATCAAAAGAGGGAAATTGATAGTCGCGATGTATAGTCAAGATACGCCACCTTTTTATTATATAGATAAGAATAATGAACTAACCGGCGTCGATGTTGTTTTAATTAAAGGTTTTGCCGACTTATTAGGCGTCTCTGTAGAGTTTGATCGTAGCGCCAAATTTCTCGATGATGTTGTTGAGAAAGTCGAAAAACATCAAGCGGACTTAGCCATTTGTAAACTCAGCGTAACATTTGGCAGGACCCAGCGGGTCCTTTTTGCTGAACCGTATGTTAATCTGCATCAAAGCCTGTTGATCAACAGGCTTGAGCTTTCCAGGCAGTTAAAAGGCCGCTCTCAAGAAGAGACTATACAAAATTTGACCGGCAAGATTGGCGTAGTCTCCAAATCATCTTATGTCACTTATGCAAAGCATTTTGAAAACATGGAGATAGTTCAATATCCTACCTGGAATGAAGTTGTAGATCATGTTTTGCAAGGCGATATAACGGCCGCTTTTCGCGATGACGCTGAAGTGAAAATGATATTGCGCGATAGGCCCGATACTGCTTTACACCTGTTATCGGTGGTGTTAAAGGATGCAAAAGATCCTAAGGGAATAGCTTTATCGTTTGAACATCGTAACTTAAAAGACTTGCTGGACTTTTATCTTAAATCATTAGACTTGAATTTATCTGCCGATAAAATAATCAATGACTATGATAATGTTATTAAAATAATTCAAATAAAAGCCAAACATAAGGTCTAGCCATGATTCAGCTATCGAAAAAAAATATATTGGATGTGCTGCGTAATGGCTGGACAGTTTTAATAGCAGTTATTATCGGTATCTATATAGGTCTTTTTAAGCACGAGTATATCGCTTATGTTGCTCCTATAGGTAAGATTTACCTTGATATTTTAAAGATGTGTATTTTACCTATTTTAGTAACAGCTATTTCCGTAAGTATTGCTCGATTAGTGCAGGCCAAGGAAGATCATGCTTATATCGGTAAGATGCTAATCGTATTTATTATGAGTGTTTTTCTTTCCGGTTTTCTGGGTGTAGTCACAGGTATTATAGGTCAACCCGGCTCGGGGTATGATAAGGCCGCGCTTGCTTCCTTAGGTTCTATCGTTAGAGAATCCAATGCGCCCGATCTTGAGATTTCTGCGTATATACCCTTCGTTGCTGAAGAAAAAGAATCTTTTATTAAAGTTTTTATTGATAGCTTAATACCCGATAATATTTTTTCAGCATTAACTTCCGGGAGCAATTTAAAAGTTTTATTTTTTACTATCTTATTCGGTTTAGCGCTGGGTTCTTCTAGTAAAGTTTCGTCTCACTACATATTAACATCCTTAGACTCAATCTATTTAGCGTTTGCCAAAAAGGTACAATGGCTGATGTATTTTCTGCCATTCGGACTGTTAGGTTTAATTGCGAACGATGTATCTCAAGTAGGTATCGGTGTTTTAATGGCAATGATAAAGTTTGTGCCGATAGCATTAATGTCTTTCTTTCTGCTGTTCGTACTGAGCAGTCTGATTATGTGGCAGCGCACAGGTTCGTTTTTTAAACCTTTTTACGCCCTTAAAGACACCGTTATTATGGCATTGGGAACGGGTAATTCTTTAGCTTGTTTACCCTCGACTTTAACTGCGATGCATGAAAAGCTGGGTTACGACAAAGATACAATCGACTTGCTGGTGCCGCTAACATTTACGATATGCAGAACCGGACCTACTCTGTATTTTGCCCTAGCTGCTTTATTTGTTGCTCAATTTTATAATGTTGAGTTGGATATAACCGGATTTATAACGATCATTATTAGCTCTGTTTTTGCAGGTTTGGCAACTGCCGGTGCGTCCGGTATTGTTTTATTATCCATGTTGAGTATGGTATTAATTCCCTTAAATTTACCGGTTGAAGCAGTCTTGGTATTATTTATTGTTATTGATCCGATTATCGGTCCATTCCGTGTCTTAGCAATTGTGCATACTGCTTGCGCTATTGTGGCCTTAATTCTACCTAAACAGCATCTGGAACAATTAATAGATAAACCAGCAGTATCAGCCGAGTTAAATAGCTAATTATACTGCCATAATATTAGCTTCATTCGCTATGATTTGTTTGCGTTTATATATTGCCGGGTGAAATTTCAAATATTTCGATTGGATGTAATATATTTGTTCCGAAATTGTAATTAACTATCTTAAGATTTATCGAAGATGATTTTAACTGTTTATAATTATCGAATGCTAAATGGCAGCAATATTGGTTATTAATAACAGGTATTTTTTTTAACCCCCATTCTTTGTCATAAACTATAGCATGATCCGAATAGCTGATAACATCTTGAGGTGGTATGCTTAAACCTCTTCCGTCGGCTTTCATTACGCTTTCTTTAATTGTCCAATAATGGTAAAAGCAATCCATAGAGGCTTTGTTATGGATAATGTTATGCCATTCATTATTTGACATGAAGTTTTTATAATAATGTATGTCAATGTCTTTAATATATTCTATATCTATTCCTACGCGCCCTCTTTTTGAAATGGCACATAAAACATAAGCTTCGGAATGCGATATATTAAAATCAATATGAGCATCAATTGAAGGTCGGTTATAGCTATCAAATTTAAGAGATTCAAGGCAGGATGACGGATACCCGGACTCCATTAGCGCTTGTTTTAACAGCAGCCGGCCAAATAATGCCGCATGTCTATCGCGCCATCGGTGGTACCGTAAAATCTTTTGCTGTGTTTCGTTTGGCAGCTGGCCGCAGTATATACCCCATTCTTTATCGGATAGTTGGCTGTCAAGTTGATAGCAATAAATCTTTATCATAATGCTGTTTGGAGATAATGTTGTGTTAATCTTATACAAGATGGCGGATTTAGTGCTATTTAAAATGAACTAACCGTTTTATAAAATAATTTGCTCTTGTATATCCTTTTCAGGATATTAATAAATAGAGTTTTTAAAATTTATGTTCAAAGGATGACTGAATTTCCTGCAATTAAAATACATGATAACAATAATCAATGAAAAATATTTCTGATTTATTTGCGGAGAAGTCAGTGCTAAAGCCTATTCGAGATAACACGCTAAATATTAAAAGGGGTATCCGTTTTAAACTGCTGGTTATGACGATAAGCTTAATTTTTATCTTGCTGATTGCGTTTACCGGCATTCAAGTTGTCATGCAAAGAAACTCCGCTCAAGAAGGGCTTCAATCACGGATTGAGCTTATTAATGAACTTTTGTTTCAACAAGGTAAAGCAATATCGAAATTACTGGCCGCGCAAATAGAAAAAGAAATTGCGGCTAATAATTTCTCGCAAATTAATAGCCTGATTGCCGATACCACCAAAGAGTTTACGGCCTTGGAATATGTTATTTTGACTGATCTGGATGGCATGGCCTATGTGCATACTGCAAAGCCTGAGCTGCAGCAGCATAAATTAACGTCAGAGCATGACATTATCGCGCTTCAGCAGCAATATGCCACGGTTCGGGAATATCCGTCGGAACATATTATTGAATATATTAAGCCTATCAGTTTTGGAAGGCCATGGGGGGTATTGCGATTAGGCTTCAGCTTGCGTGATCTGCAAAATGAGGTGGATCGTGCCAACAAAGAAACAAGCATACGCACACACGATATCCTGATGTATTCGATTATGATTGCAGCAGGGTTCATTATTTTTGCTGCCGTCGTAGTATTCGTTATTTCAAATACGATTTCCAAGCCGCTTATTCGTTTAACTAAGTTTAGTCAAGACTTAGGTAAAGGTGTCTTTGATCAGGCCATTAATAATTATAATGCCGGTAATAATATTAATCGGCATGGCGAGATTGGCTTATTAGCGACGTCATTTATCACTATGGCCGGTGAAATTAAAAAGTCGCATGAACAACTGGAAACTTATAATGCATCATTGGAAAAACTTAATGTCCAACAAGCCGAGTTA
This sequence comes from uncultured Methylobacter sp., assembly GCA_964547705.1. Lineage (GTDB taxonomy): Bacteria > Pseudomonadota > Gammaproteobacteria > Methylococcales > Methylomonadaceae > Methylobacter_A. The sequence continues at coordinate 40,286 of CAZJOY010000005.1, forward strand.
ATTGAGAAGCTACGGCAACATGAAGAATTATTGCAAAATTCCTTGGCGACAGAATTAAAGTTAAAAGAAATTGCCAGTCGTTTTGTCCCTAATGAATTTTTAGCATTATTGGGCCGTAATAATCTGATTGATATTAACTTAGGCGATGCGAAACAACAGGTCATGTCTGTGATGTTCTGTGATATTCGCGACTTTACCCGATTATCGGAAAATATGACGCCTTCGGAGAATTTCATGTTTATCAGTTCTTATCTGTTCCAGATGGAGCCGGTAATTTCAGAACATCAGGGATTTATTGATAAATACATCGGCGATGCCATCATGGCATTATTCAGTGGTAGTGCGAACGATGCGGTTAATGCGGGTATTGCCATGTTAAAGCGTTTAGAAATCTACAATAGCTATCGCGAGAATAGTGGTTGCCAAGCTATAAAAATAGGTATTGGCATTAATACCGGCTTGTTGATTCTAGGAACGGTCGGCACTGAGAAGCGAATGGACGGTACGGTTATCAGTGATGCAGTAAACTTATCGGCGCGGATTGAGACTTTAACTAAAGATTACAGTACGCCGTTATTGATCAGTCATCATACTTATGCAACGCTGATAAAGCCGGAAAATTACGCCATCCGTATAATCGACTTAGTCACCGTCAAAGGTAAAGAAGAGCTTGTTACGGTCTATGAGGTTTTTGACGCTGATCCCGAACCGATAAAAGCAGCTAAACTATTTACTCTGGAGCAATTTAACAACGCTATATCAGCCTATAACAATAGAGAGTTTGATAAAGCTCGCTTATTATTTGATCATTGTTTAACAATAAATCCGGATGATAATGTTTGTCAGATATATCTCAATCGGCTGGTTTAATATATTGAAATAGCGTTATTTGTTAAATAATAATCAATAAGTCAATATTGCCAAGTATTTCTTGTGGTATATATTTTATGTCAATAATACCTATTAGCTATTCTACCATTAGTTTAATGCGGTTTTAAGAACGGTTTTTCTTTATTGAAAGAGATTTAAGCTTTATAACGTATTGATAGATATTTATTGATAGTTGATCGCAAGGCTAATTTGTTTCTTTGGAGTCAGTAAGCTAGAGTTTATGATTTTATTTTATGCTGTCCGGTAATGTAAGCTATTGGATTCATTTGATTTAACGGAATAAATGAGCCGATTGGCTATTTCAATTTTTATATGGCATAAAATAAGCCAATGGCTTATGATTAGATAACTTCAAATCAGGGTGCTCAGTTTCTGTTATAGGACAATTGTTTTATTAATTTATTTATAAAAACTTATAGCAAGTCGAATTCTGATAATTGAGTTAGGTAAAGGGGATGTTGTTTGATCGTATGTTGCAATTAATCTGGTCGATTTTGCTTACAATTATTTAAGTTTTCTGTAGGCCTTGTTATCTTTATTTTTATTATCTCGGCATTAACGTCGGTCAACGAGCAGAGCAATTTATAATTGCTTTAGCTTAACGCTTGTTTATAACGGGTGTTTGTTCGTTGCAGGGCGTTTTTGCAAGAAGTTAAAGGAATTATTCCGATGAAAAAAATTAAAACTTTATTTGCTGTTACGTTATTTGTCGGATTCCACCAAACTTGGGCGAGTCCTTCTGTTCCTGATACGATAACTATTGACTCAGTATATAGTAAGGAAAATAACAGCGTTACCCTCCCTATACTCGACTTAGAATCTGGGCGCTACAGTAGTAAATTATCATTTGAGACCTTTGTTCGGCAGGCAGACGGCGGTTATGTCTATTTTGTTACTGCAACCCCTATGGTTTCCCTTAACGACGCCACTGAAATTGTGATGGATCCAGGCTTTGATCCGGTTGTTGCCGATAAGTTGAAAGCCTTTTTACAAAAACATATCGTGGATGTGGCTAAGGGGGGACTGGGTAAGCCAGGCGCTATTATTAGAGTCGATATGAATGGAAAAGTCTGGCGTGGCGTGATCGGTAAAAAGCGTGTAGATTCGGATGAGCCGCTTAATTTTTCCGATAGACACAGAATAGGCAGTCTTAGTAAAACGTTTGTCGACAATGTCGTCATGCAACTGGTCGATCAAGGCGTATTAAGGCTTGATGCAACGATTGATACTTATATTCCCGAGGTGGCCGTCCCTAATAACAACATAATTACGGTTCGGGATTTAATTGCACATAGATCCGGCTTATACAATTATGTGGTTGACCCTACTTTTACCGGACTCCAAAAAGCATTGGCGGTCGATCCGCTCAAGGTTTATAAACCTAGTGATTTGCTGGCTATATCGAACAGTCAGCCGGTGAACTATACGCCGAATCCCACAGCGCCAAAGTACCAATATACCAATACCGGTTTGATTTTAGCCGGCCTGATTATTGAAAAGGTAACCGGCAAGCCCATTGTTCAAGCGGTTCATGACTATACCGTCAAGCGCATAGGATTACTGCGCACTGAATTTCCTAAGGATCCCGGCATTCAATCCAATTATATGCACGGCCATGCCGATTATAATAATGACGGAATATTGAGTTCGTATAATGGTAATGATAAACAGGCGCCATGGACTGATCCTAATAATGGCAATACTGTTCCTGCATTTCCAGCGCAAGAAATCGTAAGTTACCTAGACCCTTCGGTGTCTTGGGCGGCCGGAGCATTGATTTCCAATCAGGATGATTTGGCAAAATGGATCAAAGCTTATGTCGATGGTGATTTGCTTAAAGATAAAACATTGCAAAACCAAGTGCTTAACGATTGCCTTCCTTCTGCCCCTGATTACGGCGCTTCCTATTGTTTAGGCGTGGTCAAGATAACGTGGCCGTTTAATACAACCAATCC
>CAZJOY010000005.1:43141-53162 GCA_964547705.1 uncultured Methylobacter sp.
ACGGCGACAGGATCTGTCGACGGATCCGGAACGATCCGAGCCAATGGTGGTACGGCCATTTAGGACAAATCCAAGGCTATGATAATGCGGTGTTCCGCAATCCGCATAAAAATATTACGGTCGGGATGACTAATAACAACTATTTTATAAGCACGGATGCTAATCTTGGTACTGGCATCTTGATTTTTGACTTATTGAATATTGTCGATCCGCAGCCTGCTGCAACGGCAAAGACTGCTAATGCTAAAATAGTGCGGTCACCGTTAAATCCTGAGGACTTAGGCGGTCAATAAATAACAAGCACTGTGCGTAAGGCAGAATAATGCTTCTGTCTTACTTCATTGCCGCCTTTTAATTAATTACTGCTGTGCAAAAATCCTCTTTTAAAAATTTAGTAGAGCTATTCCGGTATAGGGCGCAACAAGCGCCCGACCGGATGGCTTATACCTATCTTAAAGAAGGCATCGTTGAAGAGAGCCGTATAACGTATGCCGAATTAGACCGTAAAGCCAGGGCAGGGGCGGTTGTCATCAGGCGCTACGTGCCTGCGAACGGGCGGGTACTGTTGCTGTATCCGCCCGGCATCGATTTCATGATTGGTTTTGCCGCTTGTCTGTATGCGGGAGTCATTGCGATACCGGCGCCGCCGCCCGATACGGTTCGATTAAAAAGAACGTTGCCCAGACTAAAAACTATCGCCAAGGATGCGGAAGCAAGCTTGGTTTTAAGCAGCGGCGAATTGATCGAATCCATCAAACAAAAGTCGGCAAATGCAGCGCAAGCGGCGATGGAGGCTTTCGCCGTTGAGCACTGGCTGGATTTTTATGACTTAAACGATGCTTCGGCGGATGATTGGCGCATGCCGGAGATTACGCCTGACAATTTGGCTTACCTGCAATATACGTCGGGTTCTACCGCGTCGCCGAAAGGCGTGATGATGAGTCACGGCAATTTAATACATCACTTGGCGCAAATTCAGCAAGCTTGGGCTTATGACCAGCACAGCGTTAGCGTCACCTGGATGCCGTATTTTCATGATTACGGTTTAGTCGACGGTCTGCTGGAGCCTCTGTTTACCGGAATTTCTTGTTATATCCTGTCGCCGCTCACGTTCTTAAAGCGCCCGTTGCGCTGGTTACAGGCCATTTCCAAGTATCGGGGCACGCACACTCAAGCGCCTAACTTCGCTTACGCTTATTGCCTGGAAAAAATCAGCGACGAACAGCTTAAAGAGTTGGATTTAAGTTCTCTAAAAGTGGCCAGCAACGGCGCCGAGCCGGTGCGCATGGAAACGGTCGAAGCCTTCAGCAAGCGCTTTGCCGAATGCGGTTTTCGCGCCGAATGTCTGTATCCTGCTTATGGTTTGGCCGAAGCGACTTTATTGGTCGCAACCAAACCGTACGGGGTTTTGCCGCAATTTCATCAATTAAACGCCGAGCAACGCCAGGACGATAATATTCAAGGCGTTATCGTTAGTTGCGGGCCGATGATCGGAGTGACCGAGGTTAAAATCGTTAAACCGGAAACCTTAACGGTATGCCGGGAGAACGATATCGGCGAAATATGGATCAAAGACCTCGGCGTTGCTCAAGGTTATTGGCAAAATGAACAAGCGACCCAGGATACATTTCATGCGTACACCGGTAACGGCGATGGCCCGTATTTACGTAGCGGCGATTTGGGTTTTTTGCGCGACGGCGAGTTGTATATCACCGGCCGCTTGAAAGACTTGATTATCATCAACGGCGTCAATCATTATCCGCAAGATATTGAATGGACAGTGATTCAAGCGCACTCGGCGCTACGTCCCGAACATGCGGCGGCTTTCTCTGTGACGGTCGAGGATCAAGAGCGCCCGGTTGTCGTCGTGGAACTGAACCAAAACAGCAGTGATTATCAGCCCATCGTGCAAGCGGTCCGTAGCGCCTTGGCCGAAGCGCACGAATTGGAAGTCCATGCGGTGGCCTTGTTAAAAAAAGGTACTATTCTCAAAACCTCCAGCGGCAAACTGCAACGCTATGGATGTAAGCAAGCCTTTTTGCAAGAACGTCTTGATATCCATGAACTCTGGCAACAGTCAAGCGCGGTAAAAACAAGTGCTGTTAGCGCAGGCACGCTGGCCGATTGGTTGGTCGCAAAACTTGCCGAAGCGCTAAATATTGCACCGGCAAGCATCGATGTCGACCAGGTTTTTTCAGCTTATGGACTTTCTTCGCGATTGGCGGTTAGCCTGGTCGGCGAACTGGAAGATTTCCTGGCGGCTAACGGCGGCAAATCTTTTGAATTATCGCCAACCTTGTTATGGCAGTATCCGACAGTGTCAACGCTGGCTGCGTTTGTACAAACACAGCTGCAAAGCACGGGAGTCATAGCCCTTGGGTCACAAGATCATGCTGGCCTGGAACAAGCTCCGATTGCGGTCGTAGGCATGGGCTGCCGCTTTCCGGATGCCGATAATCCGGATGAGTTTTGGCGAATGCTGGTCGATGGTCACGATGCGATTAAGGATATTCCGGCTCAGCGTTGGAATACGGATAGCTATCCACAAATCAATACCCGTCGTGCCGGTCTTTTGAATCATGTCGATTTGTTCGACGCCGATTTTTTCGGTATTGCCGGTAAAGAAGCCGATGCGATGGACCCCCAGCAGCGCTTGGTGCTGGAAGTCGCTTACGAAGCGCTCGAATATGCCGGCATAGCGCCTGAAAGCCTGGCGCAATCCGAAACCGGCGTATTTATCGGCATCAGCACCGACGACTATGCGGCCTGGCAGTTAAGCTCAACCGATGCTATCGACGCCTATGCAAGCACCGGCAAAACCTTCAGCATTGTCGCCAACCGTCTGTCCTATCTATTGGATTTGCGAGGCCCCAGTCTTGCAATCGATACGGCCTGTTCATCGTCGCTGGTTGCCGTTCATCAGGCTTGCCAGAGTTTGCGTCAGCAAGAATGTGCGCTGGCTTTAGCGGGCGGCGTCAATCTGGTGTTGTCTCCGCAACTGATGATAGCCTTATCCGCGGCCAATATGCTGTCGCCGGACGGTCAGTGCAGAACTTTTGCTGCCGATGCGAACGGCTATGTGCGCGGTGAAGGTTGCGGCGTGGTCGTGTTAAAACGATTGGCGGACGCGGAACGCGACGGCGACCCTGTTTTGGCCGTGATCCGTGGTTCCGCCGTCAATCAGGACGGCCGCAGCAACGGCCTGACGGCCCCGAATTTGAACGCCCAGCAGGCTGTCATTAAAAAAGCCCTGGCGAATGCCCAAGTCAAGCCGGAAGCCGTCAGTTATATCGAAGCGCACGGCACCGGCACGCCGTTAGGCGATCCGATCGAAATGGATGCGTTATTAAGCGTGTTCCGGCAAGCTCCGGAACTGAATGTAGGCTCGGTAAAAACCAATATCGGCCATTTGGAAGCGGCGGCCGGTATTGCCGGTTTGATCAAAGTGATCCAGTCGTTGCGCCATCAAACCATACCCGCGCATCTGCATTGCCACACCCGCAATCCGCTGATCAAGCTGGACGGTAGCGGTTTTAACATTCCTGCAAAAACGCAGCCTTGGCTGGCTGAACAGCGGATAGCCGGGATCAGTTCATTCGGTTTCGGCGGTACGAACGCGCATATCGTCGTTTCGGAAGCAAAAGGCCGACAGCTGCGGACGATAGAAAGCGAAAAAACTCAAGTGCTGGCAGTCTCGGCCAAGAGCGCAGCCGCCTTGCAACAATTGCTACAGCGTTATAGCGATTTCATCCAGCGTCGCCTGCAACTGAATCTTGCCGATTTATGTTTTAGCGCAGCGCTAAGCCGTGGCGACTTCAATTTCCGAACTGCGGTCGTGGCCGACACGTCTGGCGCTTTACAGGAAGCACTGCAAGCCGAAGCTGAAAACACGCCTACAGCGATTGCAAGAACGCCGCGCAAAATCGCTTTTTTATGCACCGGGCAGGGCGCGCAAACCCGGCAAATGGGCTTGCAGCTATATCAAAGCGAACCGGTTTTCAAAGCCGTCATAGATACTTGCGAGCAGTTGTTAAGCAGTGAACTGGAGCTGCCGTTAACGGAGGTCATGTTCAATGAAGACGACTGTTTACTGAACCAAACCGGCTATACGCAGCCGTTGTTGTTCTCGCTGCAATATGCACTGGCAAAACTTTGGCAAAGTTGGGGCGTTAAGCCGGATATTTTACTGGGTCACAGTGTCGGCGAATATGCGGTCGCTTGTCTGGCCGGCGTTTTAGAATTGCCGGATGCGATCAGACTGATTGCGGCGCGTGGCCGCTTGATGCAGGCGTTGCCGGCCAATGGCGGCATGGCGGCCGTCTTTGCCGAAGTCGAGCCGGTCGAAGCCGCGCTAGCTAAGGTATCGGGGCAGGCTGTGATTGCCGGTTACAACAGCCATCGCCTGCAAGTTATTTCCGGGGAAAACGATGCTATCGCAGCCGTATGCGCTTTATTGCGCGAACAAGGCTTTAGCACGCAGCCATTGACGGTATCGCATGCATTCCATTCACCGTTGATGAACGACATGTTGGCCGCGTTTTCCGACGTCGCGCACAGCTGCCGTTACCATCGGCCCAACATCGCTATCGTCTCCAGCCTAACCGGAAAGCGGACCGAGATGGAAATGAGCTCGCCGGATTACTGGATTTCGCACATCATCGAACCGGTCCGTTTCTCGTCCGCCGTGACGGCGTTGTTGGCGGAAAACTGCGATATCGCGATTGAAATAGGGCCGCAGCCCCATGCTTCGGCGATGGCGAAGCAGGCAAGCGGCGCGGAAGCCGTGCAATGGTTGCCGAGTTTGAAAAAAGGTGCGAAGGACAAAGACGTGTTATTGGCGGCCTTGGCCCAGCTTTATCGACAAGGCGTCAGCATCGATTGGCGCAGTTTTTATAGCGCGCAGAACCGGCAACGTTTGAACGGCCTGCCCAATTATCCGTTCCAGCGCCAACGTTATTGGCTGGATACGCAGCCGGTATTTGCCAGGGAAACCACCACTCCGTTGCCTGCTTTATTAAACAAACTCATCAAGCAAGCACCGCAACATTATTATCAGTGGCATTGGCAACCGGCGCCGGTCGTATCGTGCGAATCAATCGAGCCGCAAACATGGTTGATTTTTTCAGACCATGGCGGTATTGCGTCCGAGTTATCGGCAGCGCTGGTAGGTGCAGGCCATCGCTGCCATCTGGTTTTTCCGGGCCCTGACAACAGCCCGTTAGCATCAGGGCACGGCTGGCAGATAGAACCGACTGCATCCGGTCTGCGCTATTTGCAACAGCAACGATTGCCGGAACTGCGCGTCATCCATTTATGGAGTTTGGACCTGGGCGTCGATTTACAAGCCGACGCGGTGATGCAGCAACAAACATTCTCATGTTTCAACGTGATGCATATCCTGCAGCAATTGCCGGTGCATAGTTTGTGGCTGGTGACTAGGCAAGCCTATGCGTTGGATGCGGGTGACAATATCCAGCCGAATCAAGCGCTGTTATCGGGCATGGCAAAGGCGATAGCCTTGGAATATCCGAAGATTTTTCGCGGTATGATCGATATCGGTTCCGACAGCGATATTGTGCCGTTGACAGCCGAATTAAGTTCGATAAATGCCGAGCTGGCCGTCGCGCTAAGAGACGGTCAGCGTTATGTTGGTCGCTTGCTGCCTTACGAATTAGCCCAAACCCAACAAGCAGCAAGCCTGATCAAAGCCGACGGCACTTATCTTATCAGCGGCGGCTTGGGTGCGTTGGGGCTACAAATTGCCAATCGTTTAGCCGAGCTGGGCGCAAAAGACGTCGTGTTGCTGACTCGACGACCGGCCGGCGAACAGCATCGGGCGGCACTGGATAGCTTAGCCAAACAGGGTTGCCGCGTGCATGCGTTGCAAGCGGATGTCGCTTCCGGAAAGGATATGCAGGATGTTGCCGAAAAGCTTAAACAATTACCGCAGCTAGCAGGTATTATCCATGCTGCCGGTGAAGCAAACGACAAGCCGCTGGCGCAAATGACCGAACAGGATTTTACCCAGGCGCTACGGGCAAAAGTGCAGGGCGCTTGTTTACTGCATGAATTAAGCCTTGACTTGCAGTTGGATTTCTTTTGCCTGTTGTCTTCTATCGCTTCGATCTGGGGCGCAAAAGAACGCGCCGCTTATGCTGCAGCGAACCAATTCCTGGATGCGCTAAGCGCCTATCGGCATCAGCACAATTTGCCGGGTCTGAGCTTGAACTTCGGTCCTTGGCAGGGTGACGGCATGGCGTCCTCTCTTACCGGCGAACTGGCGCAAAGCGGAATCAGGGCTTTGCATCCGGAGCAGGTTTTGGCCGCATTGCCGCAAATTTTGTCCGAGCCGGCCGCGCAAATCATTGTGGCCGATGCCGATTGGTCTATGCTGTCAGCGCTGTTTGCCGGTTATGCCGGGACCGGATTGTTTGAGCATTTGGTCAAAGCCGGCAATGCAGTCGAAGCTGTCGTGCAAATTGATCGTTTTGCCGATGAACTGCGCCGTGCGCCGCAAGACCAGCAACAAGGACTGTTGTCCGAACGCCTGCAAACCGAGCTGAGGCAAACGTTGGGACTAAAGAACAATAAAATTGTCGATACCGAGCGTGGTTTTTTTGAAATGGGCATGGATTCGTTGATGGCCGTGCAGTTTAGAACGCGTCTTGAAAATTTATTCGGCCTGAAGCTACCAGCAACCTTGGCGTTTGATTATCCTAATATCCGGCATTTAACCGACTTTCTGCTAGCCGAACTGTCGCATCGGCAAAACGCAGTAGGCAATGTTCCGGAACTTACGGATAATGATCAACTGGCCTTGGCCATCGACTTTGAATTGACTGCATTGGAAAATTTATTACGAGATCAAGCATGACGGATGCAATCAACGATACCTCGGCCCGGCGAATTTTAGATGCGCTTAAAAATGCGCGGCACAAGATCGAGCAATTGCAACAGGCTGACCAGGAAGCCATTGCGATTATCGGCATCGGTTGCCGTTTCCCGGGCGGCGTCGATAGTCCCGAAAGCTATTGGCAGTTGTTGTCTGAAGGTAAGGATGCCGTTGTCGAAGTTCCGTCGCAACGTTGGGACAACCAAAGATATTATCATCCTGAGCCCAATCAATCCGGTTTTACCAGCACGACGCGCGCTGCTGTTATCGATCAGGTTGATCAATTCGATCCGCAATTTTTTAATATTTCGCCGCGCGAAGCGGTTAATCTCGACCCGCAGCAACGCCTGGTTCTTGAAACGGCTTGGGAAGCGTTGGAGCGGGCAGGGCATATGCCTGATCGCTTGGCAGGTACCCGGGCCGGAGTTTTTATCGGTATTACCGCGAACGATTACGGGCAATTGTCGGATGACATAGCGCGATACGACGCTTACTTCAACAGCGGTAACAGCCTCAATGTGGCGGCAGGCCGATTATCTTATACCTTAGGCTTTACCGGCCCGAGCATGGCGATTGACACCGCCTGCTCGTCGTCGTTAACGGCCGTGCATCTGGCCTGCCAGAGCCTGAAGCAGCGCGAATGCCGGCTGGCCTTGGCCGGCGGCGTTAATTTAATGCTGCTGGTGCAGAACAGCGTTGCGTTGTCCCAAGCCGGCATGCTGTCGCCGGACGGCCACTGCAAAACTTTCGACGCGGCCGCGAACGGCTATGTGCGCGGCGAAGGCTGCGGCATCGTGGTCTTAAAGCGGCTCAGCGATGCGCTAGCCGACCGGGACAATGTCCTGGCCGTGATCCGGGGCTCCGCGGTCAACCAGGACGGCGCCAGCGGCGGCCTGACCGTGCCGAACGGCTTGGCCCAGCAAGCCGTGATCGAACAGGCCTTGCGCAACGCCAAAGTCACGCCGGAGCTGATCGACTATATCGAAGCGCACGGCACCGGCACCCCGTTGGGCGACCCGATCGAAGTCAACGCGTTGGCGGCCGTGTTCGGCGCTTCGCACAGTGCCGCGCGTCCCTTGCAGGTCGGCTCGGTCAAGACCAACATCGGCCATTTGGAATCGGCCGCCGGCATCGCCGGCCTGATCAAACTGGTGCTGGCCCTGCAACACCAGCAGTTGCCGAAGCAACTGCATTACCATAGCCCGAACCCGCATATTGACTGGGCCGGCTTGCCGGTCAAGGTCGTCGATACGCCGGTCGCCTGGCCGCGTAGCGACAAACGCCGCCTAGCCGGCGTCAGCGCGTTCGGGTTCAGCGGCACCAACGCCCATCTGATTATCGAAGAAGCGCCGTTGCCGGTCGCCGCCGATGACGCCTCCGACGCCGAAGCCTTTTACTTATTGCCGCTGTCGGCCAAAAGTGACACCGCCTTAAAAGCCCTGCAACAGCGCTACCTCGACTATTTCACGGCCCATCCCGGCCTCGACTATGCCGCCGCCTGCTACAGCGCCGCGGTCGGCCGCCAGCATTTCAGTCACCGCAGCATCGTATGGGCCACGAACCTCGGCCAAGCCCGGCAGCAATTGCAAGCCTTATTGGAAGGCACCGTCCCGGAAGCCCTGGATTTGCCGCAAGGCCCAGATAGCGCCAGTCCCTGGCTTGCACTTCGGGAGCGTTACCTGCACGGCGAAAAAATCGATTGGGCCGCCGCCTATCAAGGCCGCAAACTACCCAAAATCGCCTTGCCGACCTACCCGTTCCAACGCCAACGCTACTGGCTGGCTGCAACGAAGTCCGAATCCCGGCCCTTCAGCAGCGGCCATCCGCTGTTGGGCGCCAAGCTCCCGTCGGCCTTGCGCACCGTCCAATACCAGACCCTGCTCAGCCCCGACCAGCCCGGCTGGCTGGCCGACCACCGCCTGCCGCCGCATATCGTCTTTCCGGCCACCGGCTACCTCGAACTGGCCCTGGCCGCCGGAAAGCAACTGCTGCACAGCGACCGCTTGACCATTGAAGACCTGAGCATCCGGTACCCTCTGTTGGTGGACGGCCCGATCAGCCTGCAAACCCTGCTCGAACCGACCGATACCGGCTACCGCTTCACCATCGCCAGTTGCCCGGAAACCCAGCAACACCAAGGTCCCTGGATTACCCATGCCGAAGGCCAACTGCGCCTTAGCCACGAGCCGCCGGCGATCGCCAGCCTGGCCGTGACCGCGATGGCGATCGACAGCCAGGCCGACCTCGACGCCTACTACCAGCGCTTTCGCCAACAAGGCCTCGACTACGGCCCGCGCTTCCAAGGCATCCGCAGCATCAGCGTCCAAGACCACACCGTGACCGGCCTCTTGACCCTGGCGCCGGACGACAGCCTCGATGCCGACCGTTACCTGCTGCATCCGGCCTTACTGGACAGCTGCCTGCAACTGCTCAAAGCCGCCCTGCCGGAAAACAGCCGCCAACGTTACCTGCCGGTCGGATTGGAGCAACTAACCCTGTACCGGAGCGGGAGCGATGCCGCCTACTGCCAGGCCACCCTGAACGAAGGCAGTCAGGCCGACTACCATCAGGCGGACCTGCTGATCTACGACCGCCAGGGCCTGCCGATTGCCGAACTCAAGCAACTGATGCTGCGCCCGGTCAGCGCCGAACAACTGAGCGGCCAGCCGCCGCGCCCGCTCGATAGCTACCGGATCCTTTGGCAAGCCCAGCCGCTCGACGACTACAACCAAAGCCCCGCGCAAAGCCAAAACCCGCCCTATTGGCTGCTGTTCATCGAACCCGGCGAGTTCGCCGAACAGCTGAAAGCCCAGCTGCCGAACAGCCACAGTATTCAACGCGGCAGCGACTACCGGCAACTCGATGCCCGGCACACTCAACTCGACCCCTTGCAGCCCGAGCACTACCGCCGGCTGTTGACCGAGCATCCTGAAGCCATTGGCATCGTCCAGGCCTGGAGCGAGTCCCAAACCGGCCTCGAACGGAGCGAAGATCCCGACCGTTTGATTGACGACGCCCAACAGCACAGCTGCGGCAGCGTACTGCACTTAGTCCAGGCATTGGCGTCAACCTCCAGCGCCCAGCCCCGCCGCCTGACCCTGATCACCCGGGGCGCCCAAGCCGTCTACC